>NZ_JBWYIQ010000039.1:0-18740 GCF_056779795.1 Acinetobacter sp. ANC_7682
TCAGAAGTGAAACCTCTTAGCGCTGATGGTAGTGTGGGGTTACCCATGTGAGAGTAAGTCATCGCCAGCTCATTATTCTAAACACCCCCTTTATTCGAAGGGGGTGTTTTTTTTTATGTGAAAAAATTGAAATAAAGATATAAAAATAAAAGCCCTCATGAGAGGGCCTTGTATCAAATAATAGATTAAAGTTGTCGTCGAGCGTGTTTTAACGCAGTTCTTAGGCCTTCCTCTAGCGTTGGATGGTAGAAAGGGTGATCTAGAATTTCATCAACAGTAAGATCACTGGAGATAGCCCAAGCGAGCAAATGTGCTAAATGTTCTGCTGAATAACAAAGAAATTCTGCTCCGAGAAGTTTACGTGAGTATCGATCGACGTAAACCTCTACAGCCCCAATATTTTGTCCATTGACAATCGCTCGTCCTTGCTTTTCGTAGGATACGATACCTGTAACAAACTCATGATTGGCTTTACGCAGTGTGTGATAATTGGAGCCGATCCCTGCCATTTCTGGTGAGCTAAACATAATACCCAATGGGGTAAGACTTTTTTTCTGACTCGATTGATGTTGATTGAGGCAATTATGAACCGCCAATTTACCTTCATAAGACGCTTCATGCTGGATAGGCGTTGCAGTAAATGCATCACCTACAATGTAAATGGGGTAGTCACCAAGCTGTTTAGTGGTTGGATCAACAGGTAGTTGCTTTAGATCAATGAATTCATCATTTATATGCTGAATATTTAACGTATCTAAATTCGTAGTACGACCAGTCGCAGATAATAGGTAATCAACTTCTATAGATTGATTGCTACCATTTTCGATAAAGTTAATTTGAACCTTATCTTCGCCTAATTTCTCAACCTGCTCGGGTAAAATCTCATATTTGATATTTAATTCTTTTGAGAATATTTCTTGAGCAAGCGTTTGTAAGTCTGGGCTAGTCAATGAACCAATTTTTTTACTGCGAGCAAAAACTGTAGTTTCCACACCTAGACGCTGCATGGCTTGTGCAAGTTCGATTGCAATGACACCGCTTCCAATTACAGCTAAACTTTTTGGTAAAGTAGGTATTTCAAAGACTTGATCAGAAGTTAAATATAAATGACCAAGTTTTTGTTGCCAATCTTGATTTACTGTTGGTCTTGAACCAACAGCGATAATGAACGATTTAGCTTGGTATTTCTTATTATTAACATTGATTGTGTTTGCATTTACAAATGTTGCGCGACCTGAAATTTTGTGCGCTGTAGGCCATGAATTAACGTCCTTCAGTGTTGCATTTGTAAATCGATCACGTAATTGCTGTACATGTTGCATAACATCTTTAGTGTCAATTTGAGAAGAAATTTTTAGCCCAAGTTGTTCTGAAGTTCTCGCATTATAGGCAAGATTAGCTGATGAAATTAGAACTTTACTCGGCATACAACCTACTCGAGCACAAGTGGTATCCCACGGACCGTCGTTCACAATAAGTATATTTTGTGTAGTTTTAATGGCTTCTTTATAAGCTGAAATACCAGCAGTACCAGCTCCAATAATAATGATATCGTACATATTGTATTGAGTAAGAATGATTTGAATTCACTATATAAAAAAAACTTCGATGAATAAGGTTTTTTTTCAATTTATTACACTTAAACCTTTAACTTTTGGTGATATCCATATTTTGAAAATTTGTATTATTTAAAACTAAGTATTTTCATGGTTGTTATTGAAATAAGATGAAAGAAAAAGGCGCTTGTGCGCCTTTAAAATGAATAAGATACATTTATCTTATAATGATGTACCTGCATGCACACCAACAGTTGGTTTTACATTCATCGATGTGCAACCGAGTAAAAGAAACGAACAACATAATGCAATACAAATTTTATTCATGAATGAGTCCTAATGAATTTGCTTTATTAAATAGTAACGTAGAACGACTACCTGACTTACATACTAAAAGTATAGGTTTAGGTAGACTATTGTAATACTTCGCAAACTCATGAACATCTGCATCTGTTATTTGACCTGAAATAACAGGTTGGTAAATCAAACTGATTTTAGACTTTTCGGCTAAAGCTCTTAATTCACTTGCAGTTGTTTCGTTACCTGATTCTTGATCAGGACGGTTAACGATCACAGACTTAAATCCCTGCTGCATTAAGGCATTGAATTTTGTAGACGTCATATGACCCGATACACTCACAGATGGATTAAGTGCTTTACTGAGCGGTTCTGATGCTGAATGACTTAGTGTTACGATACTAAAAATGAAGGTGGAAAGGATGAATCTAAACCACATCTTAGTCATCAAGCAAATCCATTTGTTTTGCTAATTGGTAGAGATTATTAGAGCGATTTCCCGTACGACAGAACATTAATACTGGTTTTGGTAGCTCATTGAAATGATTTGCAAAAGTACGAACATCAAGCTCAGTAATTTGACCTGCAACTACAGGTTGATATACATAATCTAAGCCTTGAGCGCGTGCAGCTTCTTCAATTTGGGCACTTGTTGGCTGTTCTGGTCCGCCTTCCATATCGGGGCGATTATTAATCACAGATTTAAATCCTTTTTCAACAACTTGAACTAAATGTTCTGGCCCAATTTGACCAGCAAAACCTACATTTTCACTCATTGCGTCACTCCCAAAATAAATTAAAAGACTATGCTACTATCATAGCATCTCGCTCAGATATGAGCTTTGATCGACACAAAAAATTTAAAATAAAAATCGTATGAATATATGCATGGAGCACCTATGTACGATTACACCGTAGAGCCGTTGTACGTACAAAAAGCAAATGAGTTGATCGCTGCTGACCTTTATTTGCCTGTCAAAGTTAAAAGACCTCCTGTGCTTATTATGGCGCATGGTTTTGCAGGATTACGTCAATTCAAATTAATCCAATATGCGCAACGTTTTGCTCAATCAGGTTTTGCAGTTGTACTCTTTGACTATCGTTGTTGGGGAGGAAGTACGGGTAAACCACGAGAAATGGTCTCTATCCGTCAGCAGCTAGAAGATTGGTATGCTGTGATTGCGCATATCAAATTATTCCCTTTGGTTGATGGACACCACCTTTTCTTATGGGGAACGGGTCTGAGTGGCGGATATGTTCTAAAACTTGCATCTGAGTTAAATGGGATTCGGGCTGCAATAGCGCAAGTACCCTTTGTGGACGGAAATGCCAGCAGTAAAATTTATCCAATTCAACATATGGCGCAGGCTTTAAAGTTATCGAGTCAGGATTTAATGGCAGCCAAAGTAGGACGTGTTGGAAAAACAATGCCTGTCGTTCATCCTTATGCATTAAGTTTTTACCCGAGTCAGGATAGTTATCAAGGGTATATGTCGATCGTTGATTCAAACTATTATTGGAGCGGTGAGGTGCCTGCAAGAGCTATGTTAGACGTCATACGATTTCGACCGATTACTACGGCAAGAAGTATTAAAATTCCTGTGTTATTTATAGCTGCCAAGAAAGATGCAGTTATTCCCATAGAGATTAGTCGTGAAACTGCAACCAATATGGCACCTTATGTGGAATACCATGAGTGGAATATGACACATTTTGATATTTATCAAGCAAATTGGATGGAAAGCGCAATCAAGCTTCAATTAGAATTCTTAGATCAAAATAGAGGAGTAAACTCATGATTGTTGTTTGTCCATCTTGTGGCGCAAAAAATCGTGTACCTGAAGATAAAATCCAATCTCAGCCGAATTGTGGTCAATGTCATGAGCATTTGATTCCGCTTGCCGCTATTGAGCTGAATGAGCAAAACTTTAGCAACTTTATTACCAACAGTGATTTACCAGTATTGATTGATCTTTGGGCAGAATGGTGCGGACCTTGTAAAATGATGGCACCGCATTTTGCCGAAGTAGCCAAATCAAATCCGCATGTGGTTTTTGCGAAGATAGATACTGAAGCGAATCCGCGTTTAAGTGCAGCCTTTCATGTTCGTAGTATTCCAACGTTGGTATTGATGAATAAAACCAATGAAATTGCTAGAATAAGTGGTGCATTACGTGCAAATCAATTACAAGATTGGTTAAATCAGCAATTAAATGCTTAACCAATAGGCCAATATTTGGAGTGACTGTGTCAGATTCTCAACTTAAGCCAGAAGGTACATTATCCCTTCAAACCATTGCTATGCCTGCAGATACCAACTGGAGTGGGGATGTTTTTGGTGGTTGGATTGTTTCACAAATGGATTTGGCTGGAGCTATTCATGCAGAGCGTTATACAAAAGGTCGCTGTGCAACCATTGCAATTAATCAAATGACATTCCTTGTGCCTGTTAAGGTGGGTGATGTCATTAGTTGTTATACTAAAATTTTAAAGCTCGGAAATACCTCAATTCAAATGCAAATTGAAGTATGGGATAGTCACGACTCTTCACGTCCAGCGAAAAGAGTGACAGAAGGTGTTTTCACTTTTGTTGCGGTGGATGTGAAAGGGGCAAAACGCCAGATTCCAGATGATGTTAAACAAAAGTTTCAAGAATCTCTAAGCATATAATCACAAAAAATCCCAACATCGTTGGGATTTTTTATTAGGGAAACTTTTTTAGGATCAATATGATCATGAGCTTTATTGCTTAAGTTGAGATTTTGCAATCCAAGCCCAGAGCATTTCACATTGAATTGGCTCTTCGCCAGATTCATCTGTCACGATCACCTTGACAAGGGTTTCACCTTTTTCAGACTCTTGCATCTGTTTTTGTTGATCATCAGTCAATGTAGCGACTGCAGTCATCGCACCTTTAGATGGGCGTTTGAAATCTACTTTTAAGCTTTTTATTAATACGATTGAGGTATCGGGTACATTCATGCCCGTAACAAAGCCTGTAGCTGTTTCAGCGATCAGCGCCATTGCGCATGCATGCACTTGACCAATATGGTTTTGCATTGCTTTATGGTTTTCGATTTTAACGACAACTTTAGCATGACTAACTTCAAGATAACGTAATTTGGCGGTTCCCACCATTGGAACGACACGGCCAAAAGCTTTGCTCCATAAAGTACTACGGATACCTTGTGGAAACTTAGATGTCGCTTTTACTAACTTAGATAAACGATTGCCTTTTGCCATGATCAGTTCCTATGATGGAGCAAAGAGATTAGTCTTTGAAGTTGTTAAATTGAAGTGGGATACCGAATTGCTGTTCTTTTAAGAACGCCATAACTTGTTGTAAAGTATCGCGCTTCTTGTCAGTGACTCGGATTTTATCGCCCTGAATAGAAGATTGCACTTTGATACCACTTTCTTTAATGGCTTTATTAATTTTTTTTGCTGTATCAGAGTCAAGACCGTCTTTAAGTTTAATCACTTGAATGACATTTTTGCCAGATGCTGTCATTTTTTGCGGATCTAGTGCTTGAACGTCGACTTTGCGTTTATAAAAGTGATTTTCCAGCATGTTGTAAACTTGCTCACATTGGAAGTCACTTTCAGTCGAGATCTTAATTTCTTTATTTTTTTCGTTTAATTCGATCGAAACGTCTTGACCACGGAAGTCGAAACGCGTTCCGATTTCCTTTTGTGTGTTTTGAACTGCATGATTTACTTCAAAAATCTCTAATTCTGAAACAATATCGAAAGATGGCATAGTTTAGACCTTTACAAATAGAAAGAATATCTGAGATGCTAGGGATGTTTTCTTCATTTGCCAAGTGTTGTTTACATCAAAGGAGTGCGCAATGATCCGTAAACAAGAAATTACAACATTTGAGTTCCCAGCTGACGCGATTATCTGGGATGTACGTGATACAAGTGCTTATGCTGAAGCACATGTGAAAGGAGCGGTGAACCAACCGATTTCCACACTTTCAGCAGATAGCCTGACTCAAGTTGCAGCGGATCAACCGATTTACATTTTATGTGGCGGCGGAAGTAAAGCACCACGTGCTGCAGAACTATTAGAAGGCTTTGATAGTTCACGTGAATATGTGGTCTTAATGGGTGGTACTCGTGCTGCTCGTGAGGCAGGATTACCTTTAGAGCAAGGTTAATCATGGTTGAAAAAAAGCGCCTTATGGCGCTTTTTTAGTTTCAATAAATCATGATGATTGAGTTTTAGCCTGAAAATATGGCTTCTTTATTCTTACTTTCTTTCTAAATCGATGGACATTGAGCTTATTGAGTAAAGTTTCAGATACAGGACATGCTGTTTTTAAGATTTGAGCCACTAGAATTTCAGCACACAAAGGAGCAAATAAAAAGCCTTTAGATCCCAAACCTGAGAGTGTATAAATCTCATTATTAGATTCAACCTGACCTAAAAGCGGAAAATAATCCTGACTTTGTGCACGAACAGAAGCTCTACCATGCCAAGAATGATGGTCAGGAAATTGTGCAGCAATATCTGGTGCGAGATCTGCAAGTAACCTGTAGTTATGTTCATGATCTTCATCAAGAACATCTTGATCATCTCGATTAGGGTAAAAAGAAGCACCTAAAATGATTTGATGATCATTTAAAGGCATACAGTAGCCACCATAGCTATATGCTTCATGTTTCTTGAACTGTGAAGATGAAACATGATTAAACCAGCTAACTTGACCACGTATCGGTTTTAAAATCGGAAAATCATCAAAGAGATTCATACTTTCACGGGCACAACAAATAATCACGTGGTCAAATTGATATTGTTGTCCAACATGATCTGTTATACCGACTTGATGATTGGCAAGTCGGTCCCACGATTTGATTGTCGCTTGCTGAAATTCGATCAGTTCATTCGATAAAATTTCTTTAGCCAAATCATGCGGTCTGATTGTTCCAGCCTGTTTCAGGGTGAGGAATGCTTGGTTGAACAGGCTGTTTTCAGCGGCAGAATTTGCTTCGAGTATGTTTTCTGGATATTGATTTGCAAGATCGAGAAGTTCATCAACGTGTTTAAGAGGGATTTGATGGACTTGTGCTTCGTCAAAGGCTTTAAATTTTGAATAATGGTTCATCGCATGTTGCCATGCTAATGTCATCAAATGATCGGCACTTTGTTCAATAGGACAGAGTTTGGGATTCAATAAAGCCAGAGGATTTCCTGACGCGCCACTTAATGGCTCATGGTGGTCAAATAGGCGGACGCGGTGACCTCTTAATGCAAAGGCATAGGCACAACTTAAACCCGCAATTCCAGCGCCTACAATGCCTATACGGCGTTGAGAACTTGAGTGTGGTTTGTATTGGTAATCTTCGGGAGAGAGTTCACTTTTTTCAGCCTCTTCGTCTAAAGGCAGTAAAACTCCCTTTAGCATTTCACGTTTGTGTCCGAACCCTTTTGGGCGTGTAATTTTCACGCCGTGTTTTTTTAATCCTCTTTTGAGGATGCCAGCAACACTGAAAGAGGCAAAAGTAGTTCCAATATCTGATAGTCGAATAATTTGATTCAGAACTTGTTCTTCCCACATATCTGGATTACAGGCAGGAGCAAATCCATCTAAAAACCATGCATTGACAGTGCTAGTTTTGGCAATGACTGGAAAAACATCATGTGCATCACCTAACCAAATATCAATACTAAAACGCTCATCTGGAAAATGAAGGCGGTGGCATCCTGCAATTGGCAGTGGATATTGGGCAATGAGTTGATCTGATAAATGTTTCAGTTCAGGCCAAGCATTTAAAGCTCGGATCAGATCAGCCTTGCTCAATGGAAATTTTTCCACCGTAATGACATGCAGTTGACTATGATTATTTGGACGAATTGATTGCCAAAGTTGCCAAAGGGTGAGGATATTTAAACCCGTGCCGAAGCCAGTTTCTCCGACTGTGAAATGTTCAAATGGTTTTAAGTCCGATAGGCGTTCATGTAGATCATTACCATTGATAAAGACATGACGTGTTTCAAGAAGGCCATTGGCTTTTGAAAAATAAACATCACCGAAAATTTTAGAAACTGGAATATCGATTCCATCAACGAGTTGCCAATCGAGATCAGCAGTTTGAATGGCCTGAGTCAAAATTTGAAACCTTTGAAAAGCGTGTCAGTGGTTTACCACTGACGACGTCGTTTTGTATAGATGTAACTGGCAATAATAAAGCCGACAAAAATACCGATAGCCATTGTTGCTGCACCGTACAAAAACATTTGAGCACTACGTTCACTTTGAAGCACCTGAATTTGTACACCTAAATTATCATTTTTTAGTTGTAATTCTTGATTCTGTGCTAAAGCTTCTAGGTTTGCTTTTTCAAGCTGTTGGAGACGTGTTGCTTGGTCTTTGACTAAAGCCTTTACTTTTGCTTCTTGAAGCGCTTTATTTCGTGCAATTTGTTCAGCTGTAAGTGGCTTTGCAGGCGTAGCTGTTGCTGGCTGAGACTGTGCAGCTGGATTCGCTGGTGCAGCAGTAGTTGCTGCGGGTTCAGCCCAAGCTGAAGATACCAATGCAGAACTGATGAAAAGAGCAGAGCGTGTCAAATTCATCATCTTATTCATGTGGTAATGCTTTATTAAAAGGTTTTACGTCAATGCTGGCATAAATGCCTTCTTTTAAAAAAGGCTCATCTGCTAACCATTCATCTAGCGCTTCACGGCTTTCAAAATCTAAAATAAGGGTGCTGCCATAAAATCCAGCTTGTGGATTATTACGATCTTTTGGCATCGCGCCAGCGACGATTACACGACCTTCATCAGCCAGTTTTTCTAGGCGTGCAAGGTGTTGTGGGCGTGTTGCTAAGCGTTTTTCAACAGTACCTTCTTGGTCGGTACACGTCACTACAAATAAGGGCATGGCGAAATCTCTATATCTTCTTTCAACACGATTATTCTTCTGCAGATTTAAAGTGTTTTCGTAAAATGATGAATTGAATAATGATAAATGAAAACATCACAATCATGTCACCAAAAGCAGTAAATTCACCCCAATATTTTCCATCCATGAACACGAAAGCAAAGAAAATATGCAATGATGCCATACCAACAAACATCGCGGCCCAAGCATAGTTTAAATTTTTCCATCCCTGCGGTGTTAAATTTAAAATAGGACCAAATAAGCGTTGAATGAGAGGTTTGCGGTCTTTACCAAAATAAGGTGAAATTATGAAAGCACCAGCAAATACAAAATTCAAGATCGCTGCTTTGAGACGAATATAAAAATCATCGCTCAACATAAGAGTAATACCACCAAAAATCACCGTCATAAATAAAACAATCCATTGTTGTTTATCAAGGTGAAATTTTTGGCGGACAAATAATGCACCGTAGACCACGAGCATAGAAATGATTAAGCCCGTTGTAGCAACGAGAATATGGTTATTATCGACGCCACCTGCAGAGCCGATCCATTGCAGTAAAGGGTGATTGTTATCTTTGGGATCGACAGTTTTGTAAAGCCAAAAGAAAATTATGAGTGGCACAAAGTCTAAAAGTGCTTTCATGTTAAAGTATCTATGCAGTTCAGGTGGATGGGTTAGTATAAAAGATGCAAGGCGTAGATTTACACACACATAGTAATATTTCTGATGGAACTTTGTCGCCAGAGTTACTGGTTCAAGCTGCGCTCGAAAAAGGGATACATACCCTTGCACTGACTGACCACGATAGCATGGATGGTTTGGTTTTGGCTGAAAAAGTTGCAAAAAATCAACTAATTCAAATTATTTCAGGTGTGGAAATTTCAAGTCAGTGGTCTAGACCTTCGACCAAAAAAAGTTATGGTGTGCATGTGGTCGCACTGAATATGCAATCACCTGATCCTTTGCATAAGCTACTAGAACAACAAAAGATGATTCGAGCTGAACGTGCTCAACTCATCTGTGAATTGTTGAAGCCTCTTATTGGAGAGGATATTTACGCGGATGTGGTTGCGAAGGTCGAGGGTATACCTGATCGTGTGACACGAACCCATATTGCGAAGACGCTGGTCGAGAAGGGTCATGTTTCACGTCCGCAACAAGCTTTTGACAAATATATCAAAGAAGGTAAAAAAGCTTATGTTCAGTTTGAAGGACTTGGTCTGGAGGAAACGATACGTGTAATTCATGAGGCTCAAGGGTTTGCTGTTTTGGCACATCCTACCCGTTATGATTTATCTGCGACGAACATTCGTTATTTAATTGAAATATTTGCACGTTACGGAGGCGACGCAGTTGAGTTGCCACCTGCGATTGAGCCTACCTCGACGCGACAAATGGTAGACCGAATGATTGCCGAATTTGGGCTTAAAGTATCAGTTGGAAGTGATTTCCATGGAGATAATATGCCATGGATAAAATTGGGGAATATCCCTCAAGTGAAAGAGGGGCAGGTTGGCATCTGGGAAAGTTTTATTGTATAGAAATTCTCTTATAACAACAGATAAGAGAATTTCAGGCGTTGATCAGACATTAAGTTGTCATGAATCAAAGTAAGTTGTGATCTTGTGCTTGGATCGGTGGAGGAGTTGGTTTTCCTAAAGTCCCGAGTAGTTCAATCTCGATTGTACGAACCATGGCATCGAGTGGAAGATCATTACTTTGTGTACCAAAAGGCTCTTCTATTTCAGAGCTGAGCGCATCAAGCCCCAAAAACGTATATGCTAAAATACCGACTAAAAGTGGCGTCGCCAAACCGAGCACCGAGCCTAAACTAAATGGAAGCATAAAACAGAAAAAATAAACGGTACGGTTTAAGAGTACTGAATAAGCATAAGGTAAAGGAGTTGTAGCAATACGATCACAGCCTGTTTGAACCAAACTTAATTCAGTTACATGTTGGTTCATTTGTGTATAAATAATGTCTGAAATTTCGCCTTCTTTCAGTGACTGCATCAACTCCCATTGAATCAAACTTAATGTGTATTGTGGTGCATTGGCTTGCTGGTAAAGTTGAGTTAAAGCTTGTGGGCTCATGCCACTGGTTTGATGCAAAGCATCGGGACTGACTGTTTGATGACGAAGACGGTCACGCAGTACGTTAGCAAAAACAATCATATGCTGAATTACACGTTCACGACGACCTTGCGGCAAGATCCGGCAGTCTCGATCGAAATGTCGAGCATTGGCGATTAAGCTCCCCCATAATTTACGCGCTTCCCACCAACGGTCATAACACGCCGAATTTTTGAAACCTAAAAAAATCGACAATACTACTCCGATCAGTGTAAACCCAACCAAAGGAATTTCAGGGAATCTATAGAGATTTATATATTCAATTCCCCCCACGATTGCTGAAATCAGCATAACGATTCCAAGTGGAGGTAATACCTTCGGTAAGATGGTTCCACGCCATGAAAATAATAGTTTTAGCGTATCGGTTTGATCACGAACAATCATGTAAATCAATCTTTCATTTTTCTATGATCTTCACTAGTTCAGCGAGTATTGTCAATGATAAAAAATGGAAACTTCGAGCAATTTTATTCTGTAATTTATAGACTTATTCTCGGATCAGTTGGTGCTCCATAAAAGAGTAGCTGCCTTCGGTGGAAATGATGACATGATCGAGTAATTTAACCTCAATTAAATTACAAGCTCTACTTAAAGATTTCGTCAAATTGATATCGTCAATTGAGGGCTGAGGAATTCCTAAAGGATGATTATGTGCAATAATCACAGCACTCGCCTGAGTGTGGATGATATGTCGAATAAACTGATTAATTGAAACTGCACAGTGGTTAGTAGAACCAAAGAATAATTTTTTAAAATTAATTTTTCTGAGCCTTGCATCTAAACAGAGTACCGCGAAAATCTCTTGAGATTCGCCAATAAGTTCATAGCGAAGATAATCTTGAATTAAATCAGAGCGACTTAAATCAATTTGTTGGTTCAATTGATGTTGCAAGTAACGCCGTCCAAGCTCTTTTACAGCCATCAATTGAGAGTATTTAGTGTCTCCCATGCCATGGAACATGCGAATTTCGTCTATCGATGCATCAAACACTGCATTTAAGCTTCCAAAATGTTGCAACATCAATCTTGCTAATTCGACCGCAGAATGTTGTTGAGATCCTGATCTTAAAAAGATGGCGAGGAGTTCTGCATCAGAGAGGCTATGAGCACCTTGGCGGAGTAATCTTTCTCGCGGTCGTTCTTGTTCGGGCCATTGTTTGATCGAATTATTCATTATTATTCACTGTTTTAAATTATTTTAACTTTTGAATATTCACCAAGGTATATCTTGGGTGGCAGAATATTTAATGCTATTGTGAGCGCCACTGCAATAAAAAGGTGACGTGATCTTGAGTTTTGATCTTAGTGTGTTCTCCAATAAAAATATTATTCTTGCTGTTACTGGTGGTATTGCTGCTTATAAAAGTGCCATCTTAGTACGCCGACTTAAAGATTACGGATTTAATGTCCGAGTTGTAATGACTCAAGGTGCCCAAGCTTTTATTACGCCGCTTACCTTTCAAGCATTGTCGGGTAATCCAGTGCATACTGAACTTCTAGATACAGAAGCTGAAGCTGGAATGGGGCATATCGAATTAGCACGATGGGCGGATTTGGTACTTGTTGCTCCTGCCAGTTGTGACAGTATTGCCAAATTTGCTTGTGGATTAGCGGATGATTTACTCAGTACACTCTATTTGGCAACAAAAGCACCTGTTTGGATCGCACCAGCCATGAATCAACAAATGTGGGCGGCTAAAGCAACACAGCGCAATTTAAGTGGTTTGGTTGAGGATGGTGTGCATGTCATTATGCCTGAGGCGGGTTCTCAAGCGTGTGGCGATGTTGGATTAGGACGTATGCCTGAGCCTGAAGATTTAGCTGAACAGGTACGAGAATATTTCCATAAAGCGCAGCGTGCAATTGCAGAAAAATTTGGCTTGCTGGCGGGTAAAAAAGTGACGATTACCGCAGGTCCAACTCGAGAGGCAATTGATCCAGTGCGTTATATTTCAAACCACAGCACTGGAAAAATGGGGTTTGCTATTGCTGCTGCATGTTATTCAGCAGGTGCTGAGGTGACACTGATCGCGGGTCCTGTCAGTTTAGATACACCGAATGGGGTGAAGCGTTTAAATGTATCTTCAGCGAGACAGATGCTTGACTTAAGTATGAATCAGTTGGAAACAGGATGTGATGTATTTATTGCGACAGCTGCCGTAGCGGATTATCGTGTTGCAGAAGTTGCGGAACATAAAATCAAAAAAGCTGGTGATGAGTTAGCTGTTTCTCTTGTTAAAAATCCTGATATCGTAGCGACGATAGCTTTGCAAGATAAACGTCCATTTATGGTCGGTTTTGCAGCTGAAACGCGTAATGTTGAAGAATATGCGGCAGGTAAATTGGTGGCTAAGAAGCTAGATATGATCGCATGCAATGATGTTTCAAGAGCGGATATTGGTTTTGCTTCAGATGAAAATGCGATGACCGTGTTTTTTGCTGAACAATATGAAATGGAAAAACGTGATCTTGAAAAAGCTTCAAAGCAAGAAATTGCACAGCAATTGGTTGAAGCTATCCACGATGCATTACATCAAGAAAAACGACCTGTTTAAATGTAGGATATAAAAAAGACCGCAAATGCGGTCTTTTTTATAAGGGTAAACTTAATCAGACCATTAAGCTTGACCTTCAGCAGCTGCAGCTTGAGCGCGTTGCATGTTCGCCTCAAACTCAGCATCAAAGTTAATCGGTGTAAGAAGTAATTGAGGGAAGCTACCTTTAGTTACAAGATCGTTCACCGCTTCACGAAGGAATGGGAACAAAATATTAGGGCAATAAGCACCAAGAATGTACGGAAGACGTTCATCTTCAACGCCATCAATCAAGAAAATACCTGATTGTGTTACGTCTACGATAAATGCAGTTTCACCTGCATTCGAAGCTTGTACAACCACTTTTAAAGAAACTTCAAAATGAGTTGGATCTACTTTTTCAGCTGATGAAGAAAGATTGATGTTTAACTCAGGTTGCCATTCTTTTGTAAAAACCGCAGCACCAGGAACTTCAAAAGAAATATCTTTTGTATAAATACGTTCTAATGCTAATTGTGGTTGAACTTGTTGTTCTTCACTCATTCTTAATTCCTTAGATTTAGTGATTATGCCAATAATTCGTCTAGTTTACCTTCACGCTCTAAAGCATAAAGTTGGTCGAAACCACCGATGAATTGATCTTTAATGAAAATTTGTGGCACTGTGCGATGGTTGGTTTTTTGCATTAACTCAACACGAACCTCAGGTGCTTCTTTTGATAAATTAATTTCTTTGTACTCAATGCCTTTACGTTCAAGGAGTTGCTTTGCACGTACGCAATAAGGACACATCGTTGTTGAATATACAGTCACTTGAGCTGTCATTTTACAAACTCCTTAAGCTTTTTTGCTTTTTACTAAAGGTAAGCCTTGAGCTTTCCAGTTACTAATGCCACCGTCTAAACGATAACTATCTGTATGACCGACTTGTTGTAAAGCAGAGCCTGCAACTTGGCCTAAATTACAAATGAATACCAATGGACGGTCCGCAGCTTTTAATTCTTCAACATTGGCAGCAATTTGACTATATGGAATATTACGACTACCGCTAATATGACCTTCACGGAAATCTTTAGCATCGCGCAAATCAATCAGCATCGCATTTTTAGCTTTCACTAAAATTCCGAGCGATTGTGGCGAAATTTTACGACCACTACGTTGTCCTTCAAAAACGAAAAACAAAACAATAAGGGCCCCTAAAATTGCAAATAAAAAGGGGTGATTCCCCATAAATTCGAACCAACGTTCCACAAATCACCTAATGACTAATTAAAAACTGCGTTGAGTATAACGTATATATATGGTGATCAAAATCACTGCTTCAAGGGCGTGCTTAAAGAAAACTAATTTTTTTGTTGCGCCTCAGTAATCTCATCTATTAGACGTAAATAACTTTCTAAACGTCTTTGTAAAATATCACCATTTTTGACACCTTCTTTAAGCGCACATTGCTTTTCGTGCGTATGGGTGCAATTGCGATACTGACAATGTCCTAAGAGCGCAGAAATTTCAGGAAAGCCACCATCGATTTTCTCATGATCTAAATGCCATAAGCCAAATTCACGAATACCTGGGGAATCGATTAAAGCACCATTTTCACCAAAACGAATTAAACGTGTTGAGGTCGTAGTATGTTGACCGAGTGCGGAGTTTTCTGAAATGACATTGGTTTTTTGATCAGCATCAGGAATGATGGCATTAATAAGTGTACTTTTCCCAACACCTGATTGACCTACAAATGCAACAGTTTGGTTGTCAATACGTTGAATCAACTCATCTAAATTACCATTAGATTGGGTCAGGATGAAGTCATAACCAAGTTGACGATATTCTTCTGCTAACAACAAAATTGGATCATTTTCTTTCAGTAAATCACATTTGTTTAATACTAATAAAGCAGGAATATTGGCATCTTCACATGCAACCAAATAGCGATCGATCAGGGTTGGTGCAGGGTCTGGTAACGGTGCAATGACGATGACGATCAGGCTGATATTTGCAGCTACTGGTTTTACTTTGTGATAACGATCTGGGCGAGTCAACAAGGATTGTCGTGGTTGAATCGCTGTGATAATACCTAAGCCAGTATTTGGATCTGCTTGCCATTTTACGCGATCACCTGTAACCAATAATTCTAAATTGGTACGGGTATGACAACGCCAAACGCTATTCAGCTCAATAGGTTTCCAAAAAGGTTCTGGCTCACCTTCTTTGGTATCTGGTTTTATTGGATGTTGATCAGGCAAGGAGAGGGCTTGTACTTCGAGTTGTCGACCATAGTGTTGGACGACTAAGCCTTCTAAGTCGTGAGACGTGTCGATTTCTTCTTGACGTGTTTGATGTTGTTTCTGAATACGACGTTGTTGTTGCTCTGTCAAACGACGCTTACGAATTAAAGCCATTCACAACCTAAAAAACCTTGAAATTTAGATGGCAAAAATAGCATGATGAGCCATGGATTTACAGCCAAGATCGGAATAATTTGCTACTATCCATCTTTAATTTAGCCCAATAAGATTGCACTTTATGAGCAGCACCCCAGATACCCGCTTAATTTGGATCGACCTTGAAATGACAGGGTTAGATACAGACAATGATCAAATTATTGAAATTGCAACGATTATTACAGATGATCATTTAAATATCCTTGCTGAAGGCCCAGTGTTAGCTGTACATCAGTCAGATATTATTTTAAATGCGATGGATGAGTGGAATACACGTCAGCACGGGCAATCTGGACTTATTGAACGCGTACGCCGTAGTAAGTTAACTGCGCAAGATGCTGAGCAACAAACACTTGAATTCTTAAAAAAATGGGTCAATCCAAAATCATCTCCAATGTGTGGAAACTCAATTTGCCAAGATCGCCGTTTCTTACATCGTTTAATGCCAGAGCTTGAGCAGTTCTTCCATTACCGTAATTTGGATGTGTCTTCTGTTAAAGAGTTAGCAAAACGCTGGCGCCCAGAAATTATGAGTGGTTTAAAGAAAAATGCTTCTCATCTTGCGATGGATGATATTCGTGACTCAATTGCTGAATTGAAGTATTACCGTCAATATTTTTTCATCTCAAATAATTAAAAAGTTCTGTTGAAATTTTAGAAAAGGGGCTAAGGCCTCTTTTTTATAGATTTTATAAATGATCGAAAGAACAAAGTATTAATTAAAATGTTTAAAAGTTGATAGCAAAAAATAAACTGATTTTTATACTGATAGATCTCAGAATAGTGAAAATTTAAGAATGATAACAGAGACTAAGTTATGCAAAGTAGTAATCCGATTTTAACCCGTGTAGAGACGGTATCCAATTATCAACAACCCATGACCATTCAAGGTGCGATTCAGAAATCTGTTGTATTAACTGTGATTTCGGCAGCGGTGGGTATCGCGCTGTTTATTTATGGTTTTATGACTTTAAATGTATCACTCGCCTATGCTAGTGCGATGGTGGGGGCGATTGGTGGATTCATTCTGGCACTCATTACTACTTTTAAGCCGAATACTGCTCGAACTTTAGCTATTCCATATGCTTTATTTCAAGGTGCTTTTTTAGGGGGTATTTCAGTCATATTTCAACTGAAATACCCTGGAGTTCCTTTAAAGGCCTTGCTCGCAACATTTGTCACGACTTTGGTGATGTTCGCGCTTTATCGGTTTCAAATTATTCGTGCGACTGAGAAATTTAAAGCGGTTGTGTTGTCAGCCACCATTGCGATTGCGATTGTATTTGTTCTCCAATTTATTATGAGTCTAGCTTTTGGTTCGAGCATTCCATATATATTTGATAATAATTGGCTAGGTTTAGGATTTGCAGCTTTTGTCGCCATTATTGCATCATTAAATCTAATTTTAGATTTCGACCTGATTGAAAATGCCGCAGCTCAATATGCGCCTAAAGCGATGGAATGGTTATGTGGAATTGCCTTATTAGCCACTTTAGTTTGGATGTATTTCTCTTTCTTGCGTTTAATTGGTCTACTGTCTAGTAATGACTAATGTCGTTCAGCTAAGGCGTGTAAAAAGATCAGACTGATGTCTGATCTTTTTTTAGCGTCTAATTCGGTTTAACAATTTTTTGAAAAAAGATGCATTATGCAATTTCGTAAATGCTCTAGACTTGGCATCATGCATGAAAATTAATTTAAGTGAGAGTCACATGGCACAAGGACTATTAGCAGGTAAACGTTTTTTAATCGCGGGTGTTGCGAGTAAATTGTCGATTGCATTCGGTGTTGCAGAAGCTTTACACCGTGAAGGTGCAGAATTGGCATTTACCTATCCTAATGAAAAAATGAAGAAGCGTGTTGATGACTTTGCTGAACAGTTTGGTTCAAAACTAGTTTTTCCATGTGATGTTGCTGTTGATGCTGAAATCGAACAGGCATTTGCTGAATTAGCAAAACATTGGGATGGTTTGGATGGCGTAGTGCATTCAATTGGTTTTGCACCAGCACATACTTTAGATGGTGATTTTACTGAAGTTACTGATCGTGAAGGTTTTAAAATCGCGCATGACATCAGTGCCTATAGCTTTATTGCCATGGCTCGTGCGGCAAAACCTCTTTTAACTGCTCGTCAGGGCTGTTTGCTCACACTCACTTACCAAGGTTCAGAGCGTGTGATGCCAAACTATAATGTTATGGGATTGGCGAAAGCATCTTTAGAGGCTGGCGTTCGTTACTTGGCTTCAAGTTTGGGTGCTGAAGGAATTCGTGTAAATGCGATTTCAGCTGGTCCAATTCGTACGCTTGCGGCTTCAGGTATCAAGTCTTTCCGTAAGATGCTTGATCTGAATGAAAAGGTTGCACCTTTAAAGCGTAATGTCACGATTGAAGATGTAGGTAATGCGGCATTGTTCTTGTGTTCACCATGGGCAAATGGTATTACTGGCGAAATTTTATATGTAGATGCTGGTTACAATACGGTTGGTATGAGTGCAGATTTAATGCTAACAGAATAAATCTCATCGTAAGAAGAAATAAAAATCGGCAATTTTATTGCCGATTTTTTTACATTTTTTAAAGTTCATTTATGTAACCAAGACTAGGTAAATCGTATTTTTTTTGATTAAATATTAAGAAATTCTTTAGCTTTATTAAATTATAAAAGACAGATAATAACCATGCTTGCCAACATCTTTTCGGCATTGGAACAGCTCGGCCTAACCGCCCAAAACAGAGCCCTCCACATCCAATTCAGTCATTCACAGCTGAATAGCCAAGTCTTCCTACAACGCATCGATGGCAGCCATGCCCTTAACGAAGGCGTGCAAGCAGAACTCATCTGTCTCTCGACCAATGCCTTAATTCCACTCAAACAATTCATCGGCA
>NZ_JBWYIQ010000040.1:0-18199 GCF_056779795.1 Acinetobacter sp. ANC_7682
TCGTTTAAATTCCCCATCATTAAATCTAGTTAAATTTTCATATTTCATGGGACGAGTATAAACAATTTTTTACTTTCGCAAGAGGTCTATTGATAATATAGCCCTTATTATTAAAAATTGTTGAATTGATCACTTTGGCATAATTGAGATTGGTCACCTTAGTTTCATCTTCACTCAACACTTTATGGCTATAAATTGCGAAACCTTCTGAATCTGTTATTTTATTACCTTTAATAACAGAAGCGCTAATGTCAAAATCAGGAAATTCACTATACAAAACAGCACCTTGTTGTGCTTGATTGTTTTCCAGTAACGAATTAACTAGATTCACTCGCGCGGAACGAATTTTGCTAGTTTCGGATTCAATAAATGATTCAACATTATAAATCGCACCACCAAAATTTGCTTTGCCATTGATAAGATGGATTTTATCAAATTTTAGCCGCTCATAATTGAGAATTAATCCACCTTTGTCTTTGCATACAGATGCAGTACAACCTTGCAAGGTAATTTCGTAAAATTCCACCCCAATTGCAGCATCTCTAATTTCATCATCAACTTTAGGACGAATTCGCTCAATATGGAAAATTCTATCAGTACCCTTCATTGTTATGACGGCATTTTTTGTACCAGGAATATCGTCGACAATGGTAGTTTCATATTGCGTTCTAAAAACCATCGGTTTAGAGATGCGAACTTGCTCGTTTAGGAGATATTCTTTCGTAGATAAGATAATATTATCTGTGGCATCTTTACCACCACAGCCATTGAGACCTGCTTCAGGTTTACCCTGATTAATATATTCAATTGCTTCACGCAACGAACATTGATCATCATTTTTGGTGATATCTTCAGTGGTCGTAACCACAATATCTGCACTGAATACATGCCCTGTTGCACACAACAATACAAGACCTAAGCCCCGTCTGAGCATTACCATCTCCTTAATTTTTCTTTATTTTTTTAAGTAGCGAACTTTAATTATGTAGCGCTATTTGTCCATTTTGACTAATCTGTCACAAATTTTTAGAATTCTCAATTATTTTTAAGTAAAAAATTGCCGAGTTCAGATAAAATCTACATTTTGAGTTTTGAATAACATTTAAAAAGCATTTAAGCACTATACTGATCGATGAGCGCGTAGATTTGCTTAAGGGTTGCGTTGGATAGCTTAACTTTTTCACCCTGTAGTAACTTTGATAATTGATCAACCGTTTGTAATAAGGTACTGGTCTGTATCGGGCCATTGGTCAGCAGATAATCAATAATTAAAGGATCAAAATGCACACCTTTACGATCTAACACAGAATGTAATAAGGCATAGCGGTCAGCGTAGGATTGACCTGTTGGTACTTTAACACTCACCGCTTGAGTTAATCTCGACTGAAGATCTGGTAATTCAAGTTTCAATTCAATTGGCGCAGATCTAGATGAAAAGATTAGTTGTCCTCCACCATCATTATTATTATTTATTAAATGAAATACCGCCTTTTGCCAATGCGGTACACCACTAATCGCTTCAATATCGTCTAGAGCGACCAAATCATAACGATCCAATGAAGTAATCGCCTCAATTGGAGCATCGAGCAATTCTAGCAATGAAACTTTAATTGCAGATTTCCCCACATCTAGATATGAGTCACATATCGCAGTTAATAAGTGACTCTTACCTGTGCCCGCCCCGCCATAAAGATAAAATCGATTCATTAATCCAGCATGAAGTTGGCGAACTGCATCAATGACGGGTCCCCAACCTGGGCCGGAAAAATCACCGATCCGTGCATCAAGTTGAGGTTCTATATCAAGTTGCAGTTGCCGCATAAATGCTTGGTCACCTTAAGGTTCTTTATTTTGTTTCTGCACATCGATTTTTTCAGATGTTGCAATATCTTGTTGATTATTGATTGATTGTGGTTTGAGATCAAGCTCAATATCAACCTGATCGGTTTGGATTGTTATTTCACCACCACCATGATCAGCTACGGCAACAGCTGGCGTACCATAAATTGTACTCCTTTCATAAGTGTCACGTGCATGTCGGAGCAGCACCACGATTACAGCTGCAACAGGTAATGCAATCAACATACCCAAGAAACCAGCCAATTGTGCACCAGCCAATACAGCGAATACGACCGCTACTGGAGAAAGACCAATTTTATCTCCCAATAAGAATGGCTGAAGCACATAACCTTCAACAGCTTGCCCTACCATGAACACCACTGCAACTAAAAGGAGTTGAGTCCAATCCATACCAAATTGAAAGAAAGTTGCGATCACGGCAGCAATAATTCCTACTGCAAATCCTAAATATGGGATGATACTTGCCAAGCCTGCAATCATGCCAATAATCAAACCAACTTCCAGACCAATCAATTGTAAACCAACGGCATAAACAATCCCCAAAAGGATCATCACGAGGAATTGTCCTTTTACAAATGCGCCTAGTACGCTATGGCATTCACCTACGATTTCAAGCGTTGAAGCTTCATAAGGACGTGGAATGAGTCGACGCAAACTATTGAGCATTCGATCCCAATCTAAGAGGAAATAAAATGCAATAATTGGAATCAGTACAATTGTCCCACCAATCTGAATAAAATTCAGACCAGATTGTGCCAATTTGAGTGCCATCGCTTGGATACTGTCAGCACTATAATTGGTTTGAACATACTCCATAACAGCTGCTGAAATCTGATCTACATCTAATTCTAGTGGCACTATATTGAAAGTATCTGATAACCACGGTAAGAAGCTATAATTTACCCAATGAACTACTTTCGGGATACTGGATTTAGCATACATCAGCTGTTCCCAAATTAATGGAACCAAATACCACATTGCCCATGTGATCACGACACCAATACCAATAAATACCAAACTGATAGACAACCAACGAGGTAAACCTATCTTATGCAATCGATCAACCAATGGACTGAAAAGATAAGCTATTAAAAATGCACCAATAAATGGGATTACGACCGGTTTTAATAAGTATAAAATCCAGAGAAATAAAGCTATCCCTGCAAGGATAAAAACACGGCGTAGGGTACGATCTACCATAGAAACTCGCCTTTTTTAAGATTATTCGTTATGTAAAGGAAAATATTTTAGTAAAGATAACATTTTAGTGCATAAATAACATAAGAGTTTCGTATATTCAGGTTATAATCCCCGCGCGAATGCGGAGACTTCAATATGAGCAACTCAACTTCTACCCCAAACACTGGTTTAAGCTACAAAGATGCAGGTGTCGACATTGAGGCGGGCGACGCGTTAGTCGATCGTATCAAATCTGTCGCTAAACGCACGACTCGTCCTGAAGTAATGGGCGGTCTTGGTGGCTTCGGTGCACTTTGTAAAATTCCTAAAGGTTATGAAGAACCTGTTCTCGTATCTGGCACAGACGGTGTTGGTACAAAATTACGTTTAGCATTGAATTTAAACCGTCATGACACAATTGGTCAGGATTTGGTTGCAATGTGTGTGAACGATTTACTTGTCTGTGGTGCTGAACCACTCTTCTTCCTTGATTACTACGCAACTGGTCACCTCAATGTTGATGTCGCAGCAAATGTAGTGACAGGTATCGGTCAAGGTTGTGAACTTGCTGGATGTGCGTTGGTCGGTGGTGAAACTGCTGAAATGCCAGGCATGTATGAAGGTGAAGATTACGATTTAGCTGGTTTCTGTGTAGGTGTTGTAGAACAAAGTAAAATTATTGATGGCTCTAAAGTTAAAGCTGGTGATGTATTAGTTGGTGTTGCTTCAAGCGGCGCACACTCTAATGGCTACTCTCTTCTTCGTAAAATTTTAGATGTAAAAAATGTTGATTTAACTCAAATTGTTGATGGTCGTCCACTTGCTGATGTTGCAATGGAGCCAACTCGTATCTACGTTAAACCAATTCTAGAGCTTCTCAAACAGGTTGATGTTCACGCGATGGCACACATCACAGGTGGCGGTTTACCAGGTAACTTACCTCGCGTATTACCAAATGGTGCCCAAGCTGTAGTAAACGAATCTTCTTGGGAATGGCCTGAGCTGTTCAAACTTCTTCAACGTGAAGGTGGTGTAGAACAATTTGAAATGTACCGCACATTCAACTGTGGCGTAGGTATGGTTCTAGTTGTTGATGCTGCTGAAGCTGATAAAACAGTTGAAATCTTAAATCAACTCGGTGAAAAAGCATGGACAATGGGCCACATTGTTGACAATGCTGAATCTGTCGAAGGTGCAGACGAAAAAATTCGTGTGATCTTCGCTTAATCAGTTTATTGTTAAAACATGATTAAAATTGCTGTTTTAGTATCAGGTAACGGATCAAACCTACAAGCATTAATCGATGCAAACCTTTCAGGTCAAATTGTCGGTGTGATCTCGAATAAACCTGCTGCTTACGCACTTGAGCGTGCTGCTCATGCCAACATAGCAACTGCAGTGATTGAACATAAAAACTTCCCAGATCGTGAAGCGTTTGATGATGTTATGCACCAGCAACTGCTCGACTGGGAAGCTGATCTTGTGGTTTTAGCGGGGTTTATGCGCATTTTAAGTGCTAAGTTCGTTAAAGCATGGGAGGGAAAAATGATCAATATCCATCCTTCTCTGCTGCCACATTACAAAGGAATGCATACACATCAACGTGTATTGAATACTGGTGATCTATGGCATGGTTGTACTGTACATTATGTCACTGCAGAACTAGATGCAGGTCAAGCACTTGCTCAAGGCGTACTCAAAGTTTCTCACCATGATAATGTTGCATCTTTAGCAGATCGTGTACATCAACTTGAACATTTAATTTATCCTCAAGTTGTAGAATGGATTTGTAATCAAACCATTCAAGTCACATCCGAAGGCGTGCACTATAAAAATCAAATTATGAAAGGTCCGATACAGTTCTGTCATATTTGATTTAAAAAACGCAGCTTAGGCTGCGTTTTTTAGTGGCGTCAAAATAGTTTTTAAATGCGCAGCCAATTGCTCAGGATGTTCAAGTGGGAACATGTGTCCACCTTCAAAAATACTAAAAGGTACACCAAACTTTTTCCTCACTTTATGAGGGAATTTACGTGCTAAGAATGGACCTTCAGAAGCAACAATTAATTGACTTGGAACTTTGAGCTTTGGTTGAGGCAGCCACCATAATGAGGGATTAGTTCTAAAAATATCCACTTCAATAGATTTTGGAATCGCCAATTCAACGCCGCCACGCGTTGGATCTTCAACTAATGCAAATTGAATATAGTCATTAAAACATTGCTCATCAAATGCTGCATATAGGGCTTTTGGTCGAAGTAATGTTGCAGCTTGCTCTCGACTATCCCAATGATCACGTCGACGTTTAGACAATGCCGCTGGCGACATTTGATCCACTGCTTTTAACTTCAAAGACTTTGCAATATGCATAGCAAATGATTCTAGCCCCATAATAAGAGGTGGATCGAGAAGAATAGTTTGACTAAAAAGTTCTGGGCATTTCAACGCAGCTTTGAACGTCACAACTCCTCCTAAGGAGTGCCCGATACCAATCACTTTACGACCATGGGATTTCTGAACAATATTATCAATCACTTGCTGTGTCATACTTTCCCAGTGTTGATCTACAGGATAACGTTGATCAACACCAAGATTGGTCGTATAAATCACATCGAATTGATCAGACAAAGCATCAAAAAATTTTTGATAAACTTTCGATGGAACCCCGTTGGCATGAGCAAAATGGATCAATGGTTTCATTGGATTCGATTCACCTGCTCAGATTGAATCTGCTTGGAAATTGAAGAAGCAAAACCTTGACCAATTTCACTTCCAAGTCGTCCAAGCAAAGAATCAAAGGGGCTACGTTGAATAGTATAATCTACCGTTTTTTCGACTTTTAATTCGCGTTTCAGTGTGTGAATACTGCCAATCCGATCTGCGATACCAAGCTTCACAGCCTGCTCACCAGTCCAAAACAAACCTGAAAATATAGCAGGATCTTGCGATTTCAATTTATTACCACGACCTTTTTTAACTGCATCAATAAAATGTTGATGAACATTATCCAATACACCTTGTACGTGTGCACGTTGTGCAGGATCAACTGGTTGTGTCATCGACAATAATGCTTTGTTCTCACCTGAAGTCATGGTGCGATCTTCAACGCCAAGTTTTTGCATCAAACCACTCACTCCATAGTTTGGCATAATGACGCCAATTGAGCCGACTAAACTTGATGGATTAACAATAATTTCATCAGCTGCAGATGCTATGTAATAAGCACCTGAAGCACCTGTGTCACCAATTAATGCATAAAGTTTTTTATCTTTATAAACCGACTTTAAATATTGGATCTCTTGCCAAATTTCATCAGACTGAACTGGAGATCCACCCGGAGAGTTAATATTTAAAACAACAGCTTGCGATTGCTTGCTTTCAAATGCTTTTTTCAAACCTTTGATCGTATCTGCACTATTCACACTTTGCTGGTCTGCAGCAATCGTTCCTACAATATCGACTGTAGCAATATGCTGTGATGACACCGCACTATCAGTGGAAGTCGTTGAACAACTTTTCCCCATGACCAAAACTATAAATAAAAGATATGCGAAAGTAAGAAATTTAAAAAAGATTCCCCAACGTCTTGCACGTCTCTGTTCTTCAACAGATGCGAGAACAGCTTTTTCTAAAATTTGCCATTCTTTTCCGTTAGGTTGGTTATTTGGTTTTTGATTTTCATTTTGTGGTTCAGGCGGCCAAGCGGACATACATACCATCCAAATTAAATTTAAGCTGACATTATATACAAGGAATGAGGTCAAACTATTTATAAGTCAAGATTTAACATATAATAAACCCAAATCACAATATTCTATGAACTTACCAAATTTTGAATCTAATGCCTGAAACCAAAACATCGACCACAACCCGCCTGTTAAATTTCTTCAGTCGCCGTCCGATTCGTTTTACTCGTTTTTTTGCAAAAATGCTTGCAGGGCTGATTAATACGCTAAAAATTACAAAAACTACGAACACCATCCGCCTCAATATCGACATTTGCTTACCCCATCTTTCTGATGAAGAAAAACATTTAGTGACTCGTGCAGCGGTAAGAAACGAACTTCAATCTTATATGGAGTTTTTTAGCATTTGGGGAAGCTCAAACGAAACCAATATTTCACGAATACGCAATGTCACTGGTGCTGAATATTTTCATGAAGCAATGGCTGAAAAGAAAGGTATTATTTTACTCGCACCACATTTTGGTACATGGGAAGTCATGAATGCGTGGTTCGCACAATATACCAAGATGACCATCATGTATAAACCCATCAAGAATGAAGAAGCAGATCAATTTGTGCGCCAGGCTCGTAGTCGAGAACAAGCAACTTTAGTCCCTACAGATGAGAGTGGTATAAGACAAATTTTTAAAGCCCTTAAATTAGGGGGGACAACTGTGATTCTTCCAGATCACAATCCTAAACACGGTGGTGAAATGATCGATTATTTCGGCATACCACTCGAGTCCAGTAATTTAAGTGCCAAACTCATCCAAAAAACTAAAGCCAAAGGCCTATTGGTCTATGCAATTCGCAATGAAACTGAAGATTTTAATGTATTTATTGAACCAATGGATGCTTCGATTTATGAAGGCACGCCCGGTGATGGAACGTTAGTAATTCACCGTGCAATAGAAAGTCTGATTCATCGTTATCCTGAACATGCTCATTGGAGCTACAAACGTTTCCGTGCAAATCCTGATCTACATAACATTTATCGTATCCCTGCAGAACAAGCCAGAGCAAAAATAGAGCAAGTCAGAAAATCAAGTTAATCTATGGGGATATTCCGAGTTAACCACGCTTTTTGATCTCGATGATATCGAAATTGTACATCTCTGTTTTTATCGAAGGTCATTCGAATGCTGCCCTTCGATTGGGTATCGAGTAGCGGAATATTAAGCGCTTTTAAACGCTCTTTGACAACAGGATGTGGATGATTATAGCGGTTATCAAAACCAGCCGATGCAATGGCAATTTTAGGTTTGGTATTTTTTAAAAAGTCGTAAGATGAACTATGTCGACTGCCATGGTGTCCTAAGATTAAAATATCTACTTTAAGTTCAGGATACTGCTTTAAAATACGATACTCTGTCTCCCATCCTGCATCCCCCATAATCAGAATATGCTTAAAATCGTTAGCATAGGGTAATGTCAGATACATTATGCACGAAAGCTCATTACGATTTTGACTGACAAAATTTAATTGTGATTCAGCTGGTGAAAGAAATCGTATATTTATCTTACCCAATTGCACCTGTTGATGCTGTCGACAATAATCAAATTTCACTTGCTGAAACCTATCATCTTTTTCATTTGAGATAACTTGATCAATTTGTATATGTTTTTCTATATTGCGGTATGCGCCAGCATGATCTTGATCAAGATGACTCATAAAAATTTGATCTAATTTTGATATGCCACGTTGAATTAAGAAAGGGACAACTACACTTTCTCCAATACTAAATGTATTCTCATCAAAGCTCCCGCCTGTATCAACTAAAGCATTTTTCCCTGATGACTGTAAGAGTATGGATTGCCCCTGCCCTATGTCTAAAATTTCAATGATATCGTATCCATCATCACGTTTAGGCATCAGCAATGCCACACCTAATACGGGTATCCATAATCGAGGGATTACATTCTTTGGCATAAAGAACATCAATACTGCCAAAGCGAGCAAAAACATTTGTGCTTTCGTTAACACCACCCATTTCAATGGATTGTCTAATATTGCTCCCAGCTTAGTCAGCATCACCAAAAGAATAGATATCAACATATCAGCCAGATGAATCAGAAATTGACCAACAAAAGGAATAAAGCTGAGACAATAGCCCAGTACTTCTAAGGGCACGATCAAGGTCCCAATCATTGGAACAGCAACTAAATTAGCAAATGGCGCAAGCAAAGAAATCTGTTGAAATATCAGTAAAGTGAGTGGGATCAGTGCAATAAATATTTTCCATTGGGATTGCAAAAGTATTTTAAGATACATTCTTGCTTTATCTAGAAAATGATGCTTATTGATTAAAGCAGTGTTTTGCTGTTCATGAACGATCGTTTGGTATACACGAATCAAAATCAAACATGCGCCGTACGAAAGCCAAAATGCAGCAGATAAAACACTAAAAGGGTCTAAATAGAGCATTAAGCTTGCACTGATAAGTAATAGTACAAAAGGCTTAATCTTAAATTTAAATAAAATAGCGATACTAATTAGACAAACTGACAATGTAGTTCTTAATGCAGGAATTTCGAGCCCTGAAAAAAAACTATAAATAATTACCCCACATACGAAAGGGATTAAAAGTAAATATGGTTTGGGAACTTTTAGAAAAATATGAGGACGAAAAATTGATACAAGACACCCCATGAACCACGATAATAAGTCAGCAAAAATTAGAACATGTGGACCTGAAATAGCCAATAAATGCGTAATGCCTAGTTTTTTAAATAATTCTTCTTGTTGCTCCGTCAGTAGACTCTTATCACCTGTGAGTAACGCGACTAGCAAACCCTTATTCCTAAATACGCCCTGTTCGATATCATCCCTAAAAGCTAAACGTGCTTTTTCAATGCTCAGGCTCAATCGTGCGATAAGGCTCCGATGCACATCGGATGAAGATAAATAACCTTCAGAATATAACACCGCTTCACTTACAGGTACGATCCAATCTACACGCATTGTTCCAGCTATATTTTGCTGCAACAACCATTTCTCTTGATCAAATGCCCCATCTACTGCATAACTATGTGCGGGTCTTAATTTTCCCGTAACTTTATAATAGCGCCCTAGATCTAATGTCGTATCAAGTTTTGACTCTCGCAAATATAATAATAGCGTTTGAGATTGTCCTTGCTTCTTGTCGATCACTTGCGCACGCTGCTGTATTGATCGACCTTCCTGATCCATTTTCAGCTGATTAATTTTATTGATATAAACAACTAATTCTTTTTCTTCAATATATTGAACACGTTTCTCTAAACGATCGTGTAAGGCTGTTTTTGCATGTTGATGCCCCAAAACAAATGTGATCAGACAAATTCCCGTTAGCACAAGCATTCTTGATGATGACTGCACAATACTTGAGGTGTGAGGATAAATGAATCGATCAGGTTGCCTCATTAATCGTACAAAGTAACCCATGATCAAAATGATAGTTGCCATACCCAGCAAGAGAGTTGAATATTCAGCTTCATTCTGAAAGCTGATCGTAGCAACACCAATGATCCAAGAGATGAGAATAAATATTAAAAACATCTAATTTTTATGTTTATTTTTCTTAAATAAATTAAAGCCCACTCAAGTGGGCTTTAACAAGACTGTTAATCGGATTTTTAGGCTATACCCACAATCCATCTTGCATATGCAAAATCTTATCAGCAGTTTGTGCGAGCTGTTCATCATGGGTCACGATGAGCATTGCCATATTAAATTCTTTACGCAGATCGGAAAGCAATTCAAAAATTGTGACGGCAGTTTTACGATCTAAATTTCCAGTAGGCTCATCTGCCATCATCAATTTAGGTTGAGCCACTAAAGCCCGTGCAAGTGCAACGCGTTGTCGCTCACCGCCAGATAACTCACCTGGTTTATGCGTTAAACGATGTGATAAACCCACTTTATTCAACAAATATTCTGCACGTTCTTTTACTTCTTTATAATTTGCATCTTTACGTAACATCAGCGGCATTGATACATTTTCTAAAGCCGTAAACTCAGGAAGTAAATGGTGAAATTGATACACAAATCCGAGGTGTTCATTACGTAGGAAACCGCGTTCAGCTTCACCTAAAGTGTCAAAACGCTGCCCATTAAGCATCACTACACCTTCGGACGGACGATCAAGCCCCCCTAATACATGTAACAGCGTACTCTTACCCGAACCACTTGATCCAACAATTGAAACAAATTGTCCTTGCTCAACAACTAAATCCAATCCCTTAATCACTTCAACAGTTGATTTACCATCTGTAAAATGTTTATGAATATTTTTGGCTTCTAAGACAATATTACTCATAGCGTAAAGCCTCTGCTGGTTGAACTTTGGCAGCACGCAGCGCTGGATAAATTGTTGCAAGGAAACTTAGCGCTAGTGATAAGCTAACAATCACCACAACATCTTGCCAACGTAGATACGATGGTAAATAGTTAATGAAATATGCATCGAACAAATTTAGTCCAAAAGCAGTGTTCAACCAGCCAATAAATCCACTAATGCTCGTTGCAAAGATGATACCTAGTGCTGCTCCTGCCAGTGTTCCTACAACACCAATCACCGTACCCTGTACCATAAAAATCTTAGTGATCGTTGCTGGTGAAGCACCTAAGGTTCTTAAAATAGCAATGTCGGATTTTTTATCAGTAACCACCATCACCAGTGAAGATACAATATTAAATGCTGCTACCAAGACAATGAGGAAAAGTAAAAGGCTAACCATTGCTTTTTCCATCTGAATGGCACTAAAGAGATTGCCGTGCGTATAAGTCCAATTTGATGGATAGAAATTGCCAGGTAAATCCCTAACAACTTCTTCAGCGACTTGTGGTGCTTTGAAGATATCATCTAGCTTCATACGGATACCTTGTGCACCATCCGGCAGTCTCAACAATGTCGAAGCATCATTTAGCGCGATGTAACCCATCATCGAGTCCACTTCCGCACCAATACTAAAAATACCGACAATTTTAAAACGTTTAAATCGTGGAACAACGCCAGCAGGTGATGGTGTCGCTTCAGGTAATACCAATGTTACATTATCATTGAGACTTAAACCTAAAGCATCCGTCATCTGCTTGCCCAAAACAATCCCGAACTCACCTTTCTTTAATGAGTTGAGGTCGCCTTGAACCATATGATTTTGAATAATAGATACATTTTTTTCATAGTCAGGCTCAATACCCGTGACCATTATCCCTGCAACCTGTCCTTGGGCTGTTAACATCCCCTGCAACTGTGTAAAAGGTGCAACACCCGTCACATGTTCATGTTGGTCTATTTTCTTTGCAAGCTCAGGCCAGTCTGTTAGAATTTGTGTAGAGGAAACAGTCGCTTGAGGTACCATTCCCAAGACACGGTTTTTTAATTCACGATCGAAACCGTTCATTACAGATAACACAGTAATGAGAACAGCGACGCCCAAAGTCAGACCGATCATGGAAACTAAAGCAATAAAAGAAATAAAGTGATTACTTCGCCGTGCGCGAGTGTATCTCAACCCTATATACAGCGAGATCGGTTTAAACATACCATCTAGTCCGAGGTGTTTTAATGGAAAATCTTCAGCATCAAAGTGGCAATATTGAAAGACGCGTCATGTCACGTATTGATGCTGCCTTAAGAATAAATTATCAGATCATCACTAAAGATGTCGCTTTGAATGATCCCTATGATTCAAATTTTGTACTACCGCGCTATTTTCTCTTACTTGCAGAATTAGATCAATTTGATCATGCGCTTATGTACGAATTAGAACAATTAAATCAAAAAGATCAACAAATTGCTCGGATATTATCCTTATTTAATCAAAAATTAAACCTGATTACGGGCTCACTTTACGACTCTATTGTACAAACCATGTTACCAGTACCTACTCAAGTCAATTTGTCTGAAACGGGTTTTAGTTTTTATGCTGAGCAACATATCCCTGAACAAACCTATATTCATATCACATTGAGTCACCCTGAAAATGATTTTCATATCGCTGCAACTGCACAAGTTGTATACAGCAATCAAGAAGAAAATGGGCTGTTTAGAACCGGTGCATATTTTCTAACGTTACATCCCCAAGACAAAGTAAAGTTAACAGAAGCCTTGAAGCATTTAAAAAACTCACAGAATCGCTGAGCATCCAACTTAAGGCTTTAATACTTTTTGTTTAAATTTCCGATTCGCTTCTATATCCCGATAAAAATACATAAACAATCCCAGAAGTAGGATCATTGCTCCCAGTATCATACCTAGCGTTAATTTCTCATGATTAAACGCGGCACCTATACCAAGCGCTAAAACTGGAGTCATTACATTTGTAAGGGACAATGTGGTAGGTTGGATTTTTTTGACCAAATAGAAATAACAAAACATAGCAACTAATGAAGCCATAACAACAGAATATATGATCGCAAGTAATGACTTCATTGAAGGTAATTCAGTAGGTAAATATTTCCATATAAATGGCACAATTAGACATGCAACGATCGTAGAAACCAGTATTGAACCTGTCGCCTGTGCCATCGGTGCTACATCAGCATTTATTTTTTTTACCCAAAAAATTGACATTGCGTATGAAAAAACGCTGAGCAACATTAAACCAATTCCAATGGGATGGATATGTTGTGCTGATCCAGTAAAACTGATCACTACAAGCCCAGTAATCGCGACGATCATTCCTAACCATTGCAGCTTATGCAAATCTTGTTGAAAGATAAATTTTCCAATAAGCCCTGCCATAATTGGGGCTAATCCAAACATTAATGCAATCATGCCAGAACTTAGGTAATCAGTAGCCACATAAGTAAAAAATTGCGAACCAATCAAGCTAAATGACCCAGCAAAATAACTATGCAATGCAATTGAATTTAAAGGAAATTTTACCTTTAAAACAATGAGAAGTAATGCTGCGATAGGCAGTGCCAAGCCTAATCGAATCACCAATGCCCACATTAAATAAATATCTTCCACACTCCACACAATCGCAAGTGGAGTTGTTGCCCAGATGATGACCAATAAGGCATAAATGAGCATAAGTTTAGATTTTTCTGGCATGTGAACTCGATTGATAAGATAAATCAGGCAGTTTTTCTTTTTTGTTTTTGAATTGTTTGATCCAAAGCACTTGAAAATTCACGCTTGTCTCTTTCGGAAATTGGCGGTGGTCCACCGGTTTGAACGCCAGCCCCTCTCAAAGTTTCCATGAAATCACGCAAATGTAATCGTGCCTTGATATTAGCTTCTGTCCAAATTTCACCACGTGGATGAATTGCAACGCCACCCTTTTCGATGACTTGAGCTGCTAGAGGAATATCCTGCGTCATGACAATATCATGCTCTTTCATGCGTTCGATAATTTCTTTATCAGCTTGATCTGCTCCACTCATCACTTGTATTGAATTAATACGAACAGAAGGAGTTATTCCTACATTTTGATTGGCGACAAAAGTTACTTCAAGTTGATAACGATCAGAAGCTCTTAAAATGACTTCACGCAAAATTTTAGGTAATGCATCAGCATCGACCCAGAGTTTAAATGGCAACACGCCTCTTTCCTTCATTGTCTTACCACGTCATCTTATCAAATTTTACAGATGACTGGTTTGATATGATGAATATAAAGCGGATCGTTTTTTTATAGTGAGGACCTTCTCTCCATGTTATTTAAATACATGAAAAATCTTATTGTTGTCAGTTTAATCAAAATTAAAACTAATTGATTGTTTTTGCTTAATGTATGAACGATTAAAACTTTTTTGATACGAAGCTTTTGACAATTGAAATGTCTATCCTTAATATACAAGCACCTCGCAACGTCCCTATCGTCTAGAGGCCTAGGACATCGCCCTTTCACGGCGGTAACCGGGGTTCGAATCCCCGTAGGGACGCCATTATCGTTTCATACGATCACTCAATATTCAAAATTACTATTATTTCATTGAAGAATTGTAGTTTTTCACTACAATAACTCGCTTCATTTGTTTCGAATTTTCAATCCTATGCACTCATCTCCGAATGATGCTTCGCATCAGGGCAATTCTGCGCCTTTACAACGCGCTATGAGTACTCGACATCTGGTTATGATTTCGCTTGGCGGCGCAATCGGTACTGGACTTTTCTTAGGTTCGGGTGAAGTCATTGCACAAACGGGGCCTGTAGGTGCCATTATTTCTTATATCCTTGGCGGGATTATCGCCTACATGGTTATGCTGTGTTTAGGTGAGCTTGCCGTTCATATGCCTGAGTCTGGTTCGTTTGGTGCTTATGCCAAAAGATATATTGGACCAGGAACAGGCTATACCATCACTTGGTTATATTGGTTAACTTGGTCGGTTACCTTAGGAACTGAGTTTACAGCCGCCGCCCTCCTCATGCAGGAATGGTTCCCAGATAGTTCCATGTGGATGTGGACTATAGTCTTTGGTGTATTCGTATTTGTTTTAAATATGATTTCCACAAAATGGTTCGCAGAATCTGAATTTTGGCTGGCCTTAGTTAAAGTTATTACTGTTGTTGCATTTATTCTATTAGGCCTACTCGCAATTTTTGGTGTAATTGGCTATCAAGGTTACGAAACGGCGCCTTTATTTAGCAATTTAACTGCTCAAGGTTGGTTCCCTGAAGGTCTATTCCCAATTTTTGCTACGATGCTTATCGTAAACTTCGCATTCTCTGGAACAGAATTAATTGGGGTTGCTGCTGGTGAAACTAAAGACCCAGCTAAAAATGTTCCTAAAGCAATTAATACAGCGATTTTTCGTCTGTTGATTTTCTTCGTAGGTACGATCATTGTAGTGACGTCACTTCTTCCACACCAAGAAGCTGGCTTAGCTGCTGAAGGTGTGAGTAGCTCTCCATTTGTGACTGTTTTCCAGCATATTGGTATTCCCTATGCAGAAGATATTATCCGTTTTGTAATTATTACTGCTTTATTGTCAGCTGCTAACTCTGGTTTATTTGCTGCGTCACGCATGATGTGGTCTTTATCTTACAAAAAGCAGCTCCCTGCAGTATTTTCTAGAGTGAATGCACGTGGTATCCCCTATGTTGCAGTGATCGTGACAATGATCGGTGGTTTACCAGGCTTATTGTCAGAACAATTCGCACCTGAGACTATTTTTACCAATTTATTAGGTATTGCTGCTTTTACAATGGTCGTTGTGTGGATGAGTATTTGTTTAAGCCAATTTAATTTCAGACGCGATTGGTATAAGCAAGGGCGCAAAAAAGAAGAACTGGGCTTTGCTGCTCCATTATTTCCAATTGTCCCAATCTTAGGTTTTGTGTTCTGTTTTATCACATGCTTAAGTATGGTATTTGATCCGAGTATGCGTATTAGCTTTTTCGGGTGTTTAGCATTCATTGCTATTTGCTATGCCAGTTATTACCTGTTTTATCACGATAAATCTTGATTTTTGAAATAGCGACTTCGGCCGCTATTTTTTTGCTTAGACAATTCCTATTTTTTCGATTGCTTTTCTAATATTTCTTAGAGATTTGATCTAAATTTAGCCTTAAAATTCAATATTGTTTTATTTTCATACGAACACACGTATTTTTTAATTTTTTTGCTGAAATGCGTTTGACACCCCCCTATTTTCACCCTATTATACGCCCACCTCTGAAACGTCCCTATCGTCTAGAGGCCTAGGACATCGCCCTTTCACGGCGGTAACCGGGGTTCGAATCCCCGTAGGGACGCCAATTTTCAGAAGTAGATTTTATTAAGTCCCTATCGTCTAGAGGCCTAGGACATCGCCCTTTCACGGCGGTAACCGGGGTTCGAATCCCCGTAGGGACGCCATTAATTTCAATTGAAATAACATGGTTTAAAATATATTTCTGCACTGTCCCTATCGTCTAGAGGCCTAGGACATCGCCCTTTCACGGCGGTAACCGGGGTTCGAATCCCCGTAGGGACGCCATATTCGAGATGATACATCTCATAAAAAAGCCCAAGTATTTAAGACTTGGGCTTTTTTATAACTCAGTCACCCTAAAAATCGAACATAAAATAAACAACATTATCATCTTTGCAGGTTATGGTGGTTTAAACCCTAAGTAACGCTTGGAGAAGATGATGTTGGACAACACCGTACTTAATCCCCTAGCATCCCCATCACAATTAAATACAATTAGTCCTAAAACAAATAAAGACTGGGTTGAGTTTTTTTTAGACCCTAAAGTGAATCATGAATGTAAAAAAGAATATGCTGAAAGCTATGTTCTTTCACGATTTAATCAACTCGATACGACTCATTTAGCGTGGATTGATCAGGTAGACCAAGCTAGGCAACATATTCAACGCGAACATGATCAAACTTGTTCTAAATTTCAAAGTTATTTGGATCACCGAAAATCAGGCCTTGGGCGTGAATACTTTCCAACCATCTCTCATGCTTTAGAATTTTTATATAAAGTTGCTCCAGTTAAATATGCAGATGGCTCATGGCTATATTCATCTCTTACGCACCCCTCTCTGTTTGAGAACAAAGATCTAAGTTATATCTACTTAGAAGAACTTGGCTTGGGAGATGCTAAAGCAAATCATGTTTGCATGTATCAAAACTTACTGCGACATTTCGAGCTTGAACCATACATTAATTATTTAGATGATATTTATTTCGAACAAGCCGCTGTTCAACTTGCTCTCGCATATATACCACATGATTTACTTCCACTAGTAATTGGATTTAACTTGGGTTATGAACAATTACCACTACACCTGTTAATCACCAATTATGAATTAGCAGAACTTGGAATTGATCCTCATTATTTTAATGTTCATATTACGATTGATAATGCACACAATGGACATGCTGAAAAATCAATACAGGCATTTATTGATCATTATCATCAAGCTCAAGATAAATCAAAATATCTTGAACTTGTGAAAATGGGCTTCCAAATGAATGATCTTGGCTTGAGCTCGACGAATATCATTCAAGAAATTGATCTGACTCAAAGCGTTTATCAACTTCTGCAAAGAAAAGCAGTTGTCGGTCAACATATTCATAACCAAAAATGTCAATTCAATGGCAAGTCTATTAATGAGTGGCTCGCTCAACCTCAATTAATATCTGAATTTGTTCAAATCTTAATTGATAAACAATGGATTATTAAAAACAGACCTGTCGAAGAAAGTCGTTTTTGGAAACTTATTCACGATAGTGATGGCAAAATGTTTGGAGTATTTAATGCAACTGAGAAAATGCTGATTAAAGACTGGATTCAAGGGGAATCATTAACTGTTCGTTTAAAAAGAATGCCTGTAACAGGAGATCAAAACTGGCTCTCAAAATACAATAATCAACATGAACTTGAACAGATCAAACATCAATGTGATTCATTAGATGGAGCCTGTAAATAATTTTGTGTAATTGCTTTTCATAAATTTAAAGGTGATTGCTTAAGCGGTCACCGAATTCAATAATAAAGCGGCTCATG
>NZ_JBWYIQ010000041.1:0-17350 GCF_056779795.1 Acinetobacter sp. ANC_7682
CATAAAATACTCCATATATTGATGTTTATAACATCATTTGAGGAGCAGAATATCACTTATAGGAGTTGTTCAAATTTCCGGATCCATCTCTAACCAAAAATAGTTTGCGTATTCTTTGAACTTGGAATTGTGTAGGTGGTACGCATATCCCAATTCAAAGCATTTTTCGTTTTATATGCAGTGTAAGTGTCATATTTCATACCATCAAGTTCATAGACAAATTCAGTTTTACTGGTACTCAGGTTTTTTTTCGTACCTGGTGTCCCTGCACGATAGCTAAGATAATGATTAATATTTAAAGGAATATTATTAAAACCAATATTCCAATCAAGTCTAACTGTCCATGGCGTATTGAAATTATCAGTGGGTTTATCTTCAGCATTAATCAGTTTGCCATCATAATAAATTTGTGATGTGCCTGTGTAGTAGTTGCTTTCATAGCTATCAAAATTACGATTTGTATCTGTCATATCGGCATTTAGGCTTAAATGATGCACAGATTTTTTAAATACTAGCGGTTTAATATTTTTTAAAGAGAAAGTTAAGATATCAGCTTCAGATTTTCCTGAGTTGTTATAAGACTTATTACCTTGCTGCTGGCGTAATTGGTCTTTGTTTTCTCGCTTAACATATTTTAAACCAGTATTGATGTTCCAAATATTAGTGTTAAAAGCAAATACAGATTCATCTGAAAATGGCGTATCCAGCTCTGACCTTGATTTGAAGGATGGCATATACGTCGGGTCGAGTTCCCAACCTTCAGAAAGACTATTTCTCTTAAATTTTGTCTGTAATCGACCTCGCTGATCTTGTAATTCGTTGGCGAATGCGTTTAAACCATAATAGCGATTCCAACCAGCCGTAATAAATAATTGATCATTGCCAAATGGCTTCAACACAAATGAACTACGAGGTGCAATATTGGTATTTTGAGTCAGTGAATCATAATCAGCTCGTAAGCCTAAACTAGACTGAATAAATGGATTAACATAAATTGAATCTTCGAGATATGCATGCCAACGATCTTGGCGTACATTGATTTGTCCTGCATCATATTTAAATCGTTGCGTTAAATATTGCCCGTCAATTGAATTGCCTTCATCACAAGCATCATAACGACGACCATCAGAAGCGTAACAGTTTAAGTTTTCAATATTTTTTGAAGCGATAGTCGTTGTGTAATAGTTATTAGAAACTTCAGGTCTTTCCCAATACGCTTCATAATGACCATAACCTGCACCCACTTTGAGTTGGTGTGATGAGTTCGCAAACTTTATTGGTTCAAATAAGGCTTTGATTGAGTATTCCAGTTTTTTTTCTTCTTGTGATAATGCACCATAGTTTCCATAGGATTGCGTACTTAAATTCGGATTCCAATTTTTTGTTGAAGATCGAGCCCACACGTACGCATCCTGTTCTGCCTCTCGCGAGCTATTTTGTGTTTGATAATTAAGTTGTTGTTCTAACCGAACAGCATTTAATTTATTTTGTAAATTGATATAAATACTTTGGCTATCAGATATTTGAGTGTTTTCTGAGTTTAAAAATGTAGCATTGAAGTATTCACCTTTATTTTAAAATAGCTGAGTTCCTATTTTTAATGAAGTTTTATCTGAAGGTGTATAGAAGAGTTCGACACCATAATTGCTCGCAGCACGTGTTTGGTCTAATTCTGCTGGCTCAATAAAATTCGTTTTTAATGGAATTAAGGAATGTCGAAAAGAGCCAAAAGCATTGAAACCTAATTGGTCTGTGAGATTACCATACAGTGTTGCGCTGACTCCTTGTTTAGTAAAGAAAGGTTGATTTTTTTCACTCTTGGAGGTTTCAAATTCCAGTTGGCTTTCTGGATCAGGAAAGTTGATTTTAGACCAAGAATCAGATGTATAATCATAGGTAATATTACCGTGAATTTTGCCTACCTCAGTTTTTGGTGCGCAGGTTTCTGCACTCACTACACCGCCAGTAAATTCACCATATTCAGCGCTCACATTGCTATCAAGCAGTTTAATATTACAAATCAGGTCTGCATTGACTGCAACAGCTTGACTAGAGCCGAGTAGTTCATTATTTGAGTTCGATGTTGTTGCACCCACAGGGTTAATATTATTGTTGATGCTCATCCCATTGATTAGAAATTTATTTTCATAGGGTAAACCGCCATTGATGCTAATTTCGGCTGGGCTAAGTTCACCTTGTTGTAAGCCACTTTTAAAATTATTACCAAATTGCACATTAGGATTTACTTTTAAAAAATCAGTAATGTTCTTAGAACTATTGGGTGTCTTGTCTAAGTCATCCTTCGTATAAAGGGTTTTCCCAACTTCTTGTTGCTCAGCTGCATTCGTTACAATTGTATTGAGTTTGATTGAATCATCATTAGCTGTTGAATTTATTTCTGTTTCATTTGCACAAACTGTAGTTGAAAGTATCGTAAGAATGGCTAAATTTAATTTTGAGCGTACAAATGACATGATTTAACATTGAGAGAATAAAAACGATAGCGATTATCATTTAATAATACTTATTTCACAATATTAATGAGAATAATTATCAATACTATATTTCGATTAACATAATATAAAAAAGCGATAGTTAAAAATTGGAACAAAAAGCCCCAATACTTTTCAATTAAGATCAATCCACAGGATGATCAAGATTTCTAAAATATTGGGGTATTTAAAAATTTTTACTCTGAAACGAGTGTTTCAAGTAAATGGGGCGCTAATTTATTTAAAATATAGCAGAATAATTCAGCTGTTTTCTGTGTGTCATACAAAGCAGAGTGGGCTTCTTTACCATCAAACTCGATGCCAGCTTGAATACATGATTTAGCCAAAACAGTTTGTCCGAACATCACAGCACTCAAAGTCACGGTATCAAAAACCGAGAAACTATGAAATGGATTTTGATTCTTAGTTCCAGTACGTGCAATTGCCGCTTTTAAAAAACCAAGATCAAAATGAGCATTGTGTCCAACTAGCACAGCATGTGTGCATTGTTGTTGTTTGCGTACCTCATTAATTGCTTTGAACATACGTTTAAGTGCAGACTTTTCATCTTCTGCCATCGCTACACGCATTGGATTAAAAGGATCAATGCCAATGAAGTCGAGTGAGCGACGATCTAAATTTGCACCTTCAAATGGATTGATGTGTGCATGATGCGCTTGACCAGGTACAAACTTTCCAGACTCGTCGTAAATGATGGGAATACATGCTATTTCAAGCAATGCATCGGTATCCGCATTAAAACCAGCTGTTTCCACGTCAACAACCACGGGTAGGAACCCGCGGAAGCGTTGACCGATGACAGGTAATGTTTCAGTGGTCACACTTTTCTCCATTGAATTGTTTTACCTGCATAAAGAGGAATGATCTGTTCGCCATCTAAATATTCAAGGCTTTCAGGAATCACTTGATCTTCTTTGATCAATGTAATGGTTTCAGTATTACGAGCTAAACCATAGAAATCCGCACCAAAGAATGAAGCGAAACCTTCAAGACGTTCAATTTTACCGACCTGATCGAATGCTTGAGCATACAATTCAATTGCAGTTGGAGCGCTATAGCATCCCGCACATCCACAGGCATTTTCTTTCGCATTTTTAGAATGCGGAGCGCTGTCAGTACCTAAGAAAAATTTAGGGTTGCCACTTGTTGCGACTTCTAACAAAGTTTGCTGATGTGTCTGGCGTTTTAAAATTGGCAAACAATAGAAATGCGGTTTAACACCACCAACCAACATGTCATTGCGATTGAATAACAAATGTTGTGGTGTAATCGTCGCTGCCACATTGCGATCTTGCTCAAGTACAAAATGTGCAGCTTCGCTTGTGGTGATATGTTCTAAAACTAATTTCAATTTTGGAAATTGTTTAAGCAGCGGTGCTAAAACTTCATCTAAGAAACGTTTTTCACGATCGAAAATATCAACATGATGATGTGTTACTTCGCCGTGCAGTAAGAGAGGAACCTGATGTTCTTCAAGTTGTTCAATGACGCTATACACTTTACGTATATCACTAACGCCATTATCAGAATTTGTGGTTGCTCCAGCAGGGTAAAGCTTAATTGCATTTACATATGGAGAGTTTTTAATTTTTTGTACTTCTTCAGGAGAAGTATGATCCGTAAAGTAGAGCACCATACGAGGATCGAATTTTACATTTTCAGGAACATGCGCCATGATTCTTTCACGATAAGCATGTGCTTCTTCCACAGTTTTTACAGGTGGAACTGTATTCGGCATACAGATTGCGCGATGAAATTGCTTCGCCAAATCAGGAACAGTACGTTGAAGTGCTAAACCATCTCTTAAATGAGCGTGCCAATCATCTGGCTGGATTAAAGTGATCGTATTCAAGGCAAGTCTTACTGAAAAATAACATAGATGATAATCGATATTGCTTGAAATTGATAACGACAAAAGCCGATAAAAGGGGTTTTACATCTATTTGTGCTGATTAATATAAAAATGAGGCATACGTTGGATGAATGAGTCATTATTCATCTAGGGAACAAGGATAGATTTTTACGTCCAAATAAAAAAACCGCGCTAAAAGCGCGGTTTTTTGTGGACTAAACTAAATCTTAGTTTTTGTCTTTAAGTTGTGGAACAGCAGAACCTGTACCTACAGCAAGTAAACCTGCACCAGTATAGATTCCTAACTTAGCGCGAGTATCTGTAATGTCTAGGTTACGCATGGTTAATTGACCAATACGATCCATTGGAGTGAATACAGAATCACCTTTTTCCATAGTTAAGCGTTCAGCTTCGTATGTAAGATTCTCAGATTCAGTGTTCATAATGGTGTAATCGTTACCACGACGAAGTTCTAAAGTCACAGTACCTGTGATTGCTTTAGCAACCCAACGTTGCGCAGTTTCACGAAGCATAAGCGCTTGAGAGTCGAACCAACGACCTTGGTAAAGTAAACGACCTAAACGTAAACCGTTGATTCGGTACTGTTCAATGGTATCTTCGTTATGAATACCAGTCACAAGACGTTCGTAAGCAATGTGTAGAAGTGCCATACCTGGAGCTTCATAAATACCACGAGATTTCGCTTCGATGATACGGTTTTCGATTTGGTCAGACATACCTAGACCATGACGACCACCGATACGGTTCGCTTCAAGAATTAACTCAACTGGATCTTCAATACGTTGACCGTTAAGAGCAACAGGGAAGCCTTCTTCAAATGTGATTGAAACTTCTTCAGGTGCAATTTCAACGTCTTCTTTCCAGAATGCAACACCCATAATCGGTTCAACGATTTTGATACCAGCATCAAGATACTCAAGATCTTTCGCTTCGTGAGTTGCACCAAGCATGTTTGAATCTGTTGAGTATGCTTTTTCTTTTGACATTTTATAGTCAAAACCGTTGTCGATGAGGAACTGTGACATTTCTGCACGGCCACCAAGTTCATCGATAAATGTTTGGTCTAACCAAGGTTTGTAAATTTTAAGTGCTGGGTTCGTTAATAGACCATAACGGTAGAAACGCTCAATGTCGTTACCTTTATAAGTAGATCCGTCACCCCAAATGTTGACGTCATCTTCTTTCATCGCAGTAACAAGCATTGTACCTGTGACTGCACGACCAAGTGGCGTTGTATTGAAGTAAGGTACACCACCTGTAGAGATATGGAATGCGCCACATTGAATTGCTGCAATACCTTCTAATGCAAGTTGTAAACGGCAATCCACTAAGCGTGCTTTAACAGCGCCATAAGCTTCAGCTTTCTTTGGAATAGCATCGTAATCATCTTCATCTGGCTGACCTAAGTTTGCTGTATACGCATAAGGTTCAGCACCTTTTTGTTTCATCCACAATAGAGCTGCAGAAGTATCAAGACCACCAGAGAAGGCAATACCAACTTTTTTGCCTACAGGTACATTCTGTAAGATAGTTGCATTATCAGACATTGTTCATCCTAACGATAGAATATAGGCACCTAGAAAATTGGTAACCTGAAAAATATATTTCTTCAATTGTAGCACTTTTCATTGGTAATTTTTTTTAAAAAAAGATACGTGGTGCAAAAATATTAGAATAAGTAGCAATATTTCGTCGAAACTCAGAAGTAATAGGTAGTGCTTAATCTAATTCATGATTTCTTCTTGAAAATAATACAGCGCATTTATGAAGATTTTTATGCATCAATTTATTTTATTGGAATTTTTCAAAGCGAACTTAGTGAAAAATATTTTTTGTAAGTGATTGAATATTAATATCTAATTTCATAGTTGGTAATTTATTATAGAAAAAGACAAAAAATTGCCATAAACAGTTATGAAAAAAGAAGTATAGTTTTATGCAACAAGTTGCAAAGCCCATAAAATAAGGAATTGCCATGACAACTCGCTATGCAAATATATTAAAACCTCTTGATCTTGGTTTCACTACCCTAAAAAATCGTGTCGTGATGGGATCGATGCATACCGGTCTAGAAGATCGTTTTTATAACTATCCTAAATTAGCAGCATATTTTGGTGAACGTGCTAAAGGGGGCGTAGGTCTCATCATTACAGGTGGTATTTCCCCTAACCGTCAGGGCTGGCTGCTTCCAGCTGGTGGCACAATGAATACCTTAGGTGATGTTGCCCCACACCGATTAGTGACACATGCAGTTCATAAACATGGTGCAAAAATTTTAATGCAAATTTTGCATTCAGGGCGTTATGGTTATCAACCATTTGTGGTTTCTGCAAGCCCAATAAAATCGCCGATCTCACCATTTAAACCACGTCAGATGTCAGAAAAACAAATTCTGGATACGATTCAAGATTATGCGGCTACAGCAAGTATCGCGAAAAAAGCTGGCTATGATGGTGTCGAAATCATGGGATCAGAAGGCTATTTGCTGAACCAATTTATGAGTCGTCATGTCAATCAGCGTACAGACCAATGGGGCGGGGAAATAGAAAACCGTATGCGCTTTGCAGTTGAAATTGTTAAGGCAATTCGCGCGAAAGTTGGCGAAAAATTTATCATTTGTTTCCGTTTATCTATGCTCGATTTAGTTCACGACGGTAATACAATGAATGAAGTGATCACCGTTGCTAAAGCGCTAGAAGAAGCGGGTATCACATTATTGAATACAGGTATTGGTTGGCATGAAGCTCGTGTGCCAACAATTGTAACCTCTGTTCCTCGTGCGGCATTTGTAGATTATACCGCAGAGGTGAAAAAACATGTGTCTGTGCCTGTGATTGCATCCAACCGAATCAATATGCCTGAAACTGCCGAAGCTATTTTGGCTGAAGGTAAAGCCGACATGATTCAAATGGCTCGACCATTATTGGCAGATGCTTTCTGGGTGAATAAAACGGCAACTAATCGTGTTGATGAAATCAATACGTGTATTGCGTGTAATCAGGCGTGTTTGGATCATACTTTCAAAAATAAACGTGCCACATGTTTAGTGAATCCACGTGCAGCCTATGAAACTGAACTGGTTTATTTAAAAACCAAGAAGCCAAAAAAAGTAGCTGTTGTGGGTGGTGGTGTAGCTGGAATGTCGGCAGCGACCGTTGCTGCCAGTCGTGGTCATCTAGTTACTTTATTTGAAGCCACTAATGATGTAGGGGGACAATTCAACTTAGCGAAAGTTGTTCCTGGGAAAGAAGAGTTTCACGAAACCATTCGCTATTTTAAAGTCCAAATTGAGCGCACTGGGGTTGAACTTCGTTTAAATACTAAAGTTAATCGTGAACAGCTTGAGCGTGAAGGCTTTGATGAAGTGATTGTTGCGACAGGCGTTGTACCACGTGCATTGAAGATTGAAGGAAGTGATGCACCACAAGTTTTATCTTATGCAGAAGTATTAAGAGGTGCGCCTGTGGGTCAAAAGGTAGCAGTAATTGGTGCTGGTGGTATCGGATTTGATGTGTCAGAGTTTTTATTAAAACCTGAACATCAGCCACAGCCACAACCTTTGGCAGAATGGAAACGTGAGTGGGGAGTTGATCCTGATGTTCAGTATGTTTCTGAAGGTGGTTTACAACCTGCTGAAGTGGATCATCCAGTTCGCGAAATATATTTATTGCAACGTAAGACAACGCCTTTGGGTATAGGATTAGGTAAAACCTCTGGTTGGGTTCATCGCGCCCAATTAAAAAAACACCATGTGAAAATGTTGCGTGGCGTTCAATATAAATCAGTGAGTGATGAAGGTCTGTGGATCGAAGTTGGTGGGAATGATCAATTATTACGAGTCGATACTGTCGTTGTTTGTGCAGGGCAAGAATCTGTTAAAGAGATTATGCCATCAGAGACTGAAACAACTTTAGCGAAATATCACATTATTGGTGGTGCAAAGCTTGCTGCTGAGCTTGACGCTAAGCGTGCGATTCGTGAAGGTGCTGAAATTGCAGCCAAAATTTAATAAATTTGAATCATTTGGTGAAACTATATTCACTTGAATGGTTTGATTGTAATTTTTACTTGTCATGATATGAAAAGCTTCGTATTATGGCGCACATGGAAGCGTGGCAGAGCGGTTTAATGCACCGGTCTTGAAAACCGACGAGGGTGTGAGTCCTCCGTGAGTTCGAATCTCACCGCTTCCGCCAAATTCAAAAGCCCTGACAGATGTCAGGGCTTTTTTTATTCTATATATTCAAGCTTTTTATTCGAGTGTTTAATCACCAAACTTATTTGGGATGACCAGTAACCTTTTTTTGTGTTGATCATCTTCAACCAGTCTGACTTCAGCATCTAAGTTATAGAGTTGATGAACTAATTGCTTTGTTAAAACATCTTCTGATTTTCCTTGTGCAATGATTTGACCATCTTTCATGGCAACTAGAAAATCGGCACAGCGTGCAGCAGTGGCTAATTCATGTAGAACCATCACTATGGTTTTACCTTGTGAGGCTAGAGAGCGGACTAAATTTAAAATATCGGCTTGATGACCGATATCGAGCATACTGATTGGTTCATCTAAAAGAATTAAAGGAGTTTGTTGTGCGAGTACCATTGCGATCCATGCACGTTGACGTTGACCTCCTGATAGATTGCTTAAATTTTGATTTTTTAATTCGCTTAAATGGGTCGCAGACAAAGCGTCATCAATCGCTTTTTGGTCTTCGATGTTCAGTCGTTTAAACCAACCTTGATGTGGAAAACGACCGAAGCGTACTAACTGTTCAACTGTCATGCCGTTGGGTGCAGTTACATGCTGTGGAAGTAATGCAAGTTGTTTAGCGAGCAACTTTTTACTGAGTATATTCAGTTGATTTTTTTCCCAAATGACTTCGCCTTGATCATATGGATGAATTTGAGCAATACATTTTAACAAGGTCGATTTTCCACAGCCATTTGGACCAATGAGGACGATGACTTGACCCTGCTGAAATTCAGCATTGATACCCTTCAAAACTTGATGATGATTATATCCAGCACTTAATTGATTGATGATTAAACTCATGTACGACTCATACTTCTAGAATGACGATATAACAACCACAACAACAGTGGACCACCAACCATGCCGCTAATAATGCCTGCGGGAATTTCGACAGGGGCAAGCAAATTTTTTCCAAGTAAATCGGCACATAAAACCATTAATGCACCAATACACATGGTTGGAAAAATCGAAAATAAATGATGAGGAAATGATTTAAATGCGATGATTGGTGCGGCAATAGCCACGAATCCAATGGGGCCTGCAATACTGACAGCGGTCCCAGCGAGAAAGGCAGCAATAATAATGAGCATCAGTCTAATTTTAGATAAGGGTTCTCCTAGACTATCAATGACAGAATCAGGGAGAACCATTGCACTAAATAGTCGCCGCCACAGCACAATAATACTGACAAGCAGCATGATAAAAATCGAAGTTGGTAGCAAGATGCTGTAGCTGCGACCAATCAAACTACCACTACTAAAAATTAAAATATTACTGGTGTGCATTACTGGCAGTGTCGCAAGGATAAGGTCAAAACTGGCTTTCATGAGTGTTGCAATTCCGACCCCGATGACCAAAATACGATACCCCTGTGTTCCCACGCCGCCTGAAGCAATTAAAATAAAAAAAACACAGAAGATCGCGCCCATCAATGCTTGCCACCATTGACCTAACATACTAGAGCTTGAGAGGAGAATGGTGAATGCCAAAGCAAGCACTGCACTGTCACTGATACCAAAAACATCTGGGCTCGCAAGAGGGTTTTTGGTGATAATTTGAAGAATGAGACCAGATAAGGCGAGTGCAGCGCCAATCAATAAGGCTGCCAAAAGTCGTGGTAATCTAATCTTTTCAACGAGAAGTTGATGTGGAGCTGACGCATTGCCTGTCAATACATTCCATAGCGTATTCAAATTTAATGTGATTTCACCGTACATCAGGCTAAATAAACTGAGTGATATCAGTAGAATCGCAATGATTATCCAAGCCTTTATTACTGATTTTTGTTTTAAACGACTCAACAGAGAAAACATATTATTTCTCCGCTTGAATAATATTTTGTAGGTTATTTTGACGCACCATCCATATTAAAATAGGCGCACCTAATAAGGCTAAAAGAATACTGACAGGGGCTTCGAAAGGTTGAACGACTGCACGTGCAATGATATCCGCGATCAGCAACAACAACATGCCAAATAGTCCGCTATAGATGAGTTGTTTCTGAATACTATGAGCACCAATAGCTCGTGCAAAGTAAGGTGCAATCAAGCCTAAAAAGGCAATTGGTCCTGTTAATGCAACGGCACTTCCAGTTAATAAAACCACAGCTAAAATGCAGAATGCATCAAGTAGTTTCGTATTTAAGCCTAAGCTATTCGCCAGTTGATCACCAACTAAGCTAAGACCCAGGGGGCGTATCACCAATATAGCGATGATGAGTCCGATCGCCATTAAAATTAGTGCAAGACCGAGATATTGAATATCAACGCGATTGAGCGAACCCAAAACCCAAAAACGATAGTCGTCTAAACCATTTTGGAAACTAAGAAGAATGGCAGCCATAAAACCTTGGAATGTACTGGTGATTGCCAGTCCAGCCAAGACTAAACGTGTAAGTGAGCTATGATCTGTCATTTGACGAGGGGTGATTGCAAAGACCAATAATGCACTCACTAAAGCTCCAATCAGCGCCCAAAAAAATAGTCCTAAGGTATCCATTTGAAGAACGATGGCCAAAACAATGGCAAGAGATGCACCACTATTAATTCCGATTAATCCACTATCAGCCAAAGGGTTTTTAAGCAAGTTTTGAAGGATGACGCCTGAGATCGCTAAAGCTAATCCGACACTCACCGCCGCAATAGTACGTGGAATTCTAATTTCCAATAGGGGAGTGATTGGTTCTAAGGACCATTGACTTAATGCCTGAAGAATAAGTTGCAAACTGTCTGTAAAGTAGGGCTGACCAGCGCCGTACGCGATCGACAAAACAGCGCAACATAAAATAATCAAGCTAAGCACGATTCCCATCAGCGGGAATCGGTCAAGTACAGTTGTAGCATTCGTCAGCATGTTAATTATGGAGATGCTTCAATACATCATCAATGGCATGTCGAGCAGCATGTGGTCCACCTATGCCAGTCCACATAGATGCATCAACCACGAAATAATGCTTGTTTTTTGCAGCATTAAGACGTTGGAATTCTGGTAATTTTTCTAGTTCTGCCAGTTGCTTTTCCGAGTTTAGATGACTGCCAATGATGAGCCAGTCTGCATCAATTTGATCAAAACGCTCTCGACTGATTGGAGGCGTATGGCTTGCACCTGGTTGTTGCTGATGTTGAGGTCGTGTTAAGCCAATATCTTTTAAAATTTGGCTCGCAAATGAATCATTTAACATATAAACAGGTCCATTGGCTGTCCAACGAATGACACTGACTGATTGACCTTGTTGAACATGTAATTTCTGTTGAGCTTCTTGCGCATATTGATCGTACGCTTCTAGAGCTTTTTGGGCTTGTTGTTCTTTGTTTAATAAATAAGCTACCTTTTTGAAACTGTCTTTCCATGGCTCTCCGCGTGCAAAACTGACTGCAGTGGGTGCAATCTGCTGCAATTGATTAATCATTTGTGTATCAATCATGCTTCCAGCAATAATTAAGTCAGGTTGTAACGTGAGAATTTGTTCCATGCTCGGTTGTCCAAAGTTACCGACGGAGGCGATCTGTTGTGTTTTATTTTTGAGGTAATCTGGAAAATTACTTTGACCTCGAACATAACTACTGCCTATAGGTTTTATTCCAAGTGCAATAGCACTATCCAAATCAAGCTCACTTAAAACCACAACACGTTGTGGCTGAACAGGAATCGTAACTTGACGACCTAAAGCATCTTCAATTTGTCGTGTCGTATTTATTTGAGATTCAACCGTCGCTTTACTGTCTCGTGAAGAAGGTTCATTCGACTGAGAGCATGCTGTGAAGAGAGTGACAGCACTCAACATAATTGCAATTTTATATTTCATATCTTTCTACATATTTCATTAAAATAATTCTATTCACTTATTCAATGGCATCCATCACTTGATGGCGTTCCTCATGATAAGCCTCTTCGTTGTGACCTTGCTTCCAATAAGGCACAGCATATAAATTGCTCTTGGGTAACTGGAAGTTTTGTCTCAGTATTTTACGAAGTTCAACCACCGTTGAATTTTCACCCGCCAGTGATACTGAAATATCTTTATTTTTCCAGTCTAAGTTTTGCAAAGAATGACGGATGTTATTATTCAATTCATGAGTGCTGTTGCACCAATGAAGCTTAATGTGTTCAGGTTTATTCAGATGTATTTGGTCTGAATCATCTTCAATCTCGATCCAAACTTCACCATGGGCGTCTTTTGGTAATTGTTCAAGAGAGGCAGCGATCATCGGGATTGCTGAAAGATCTCCAACAAAAATCCAATATTCTGCATCGATTTTAAAACGTGCTGGTCCTCCTGGACCAGCTAGACCTAATAAGTCCCCTGGACTCGCATGCTTCGCCCAATCAGCCGCTATACCAAAATCTTCATGTCTTACAAAATCGATGACTAAAAGTTGCAGTTCTTCATCGAAATCTCGAACAGTATATGTCCGAGTAATTGGTTTCTTTCCATTTGGCCACGTAATTTTGCCTAAAGAATTTCGAAACGGGAGGTCAGGTGCTTGTTGATCAGGGTTCGGAAAAAACAATTTGATGTGCGCACCACCATCACATTTTGCATAACCTGTGAAATCTTCACTTTTAAACCTAATACGCTGTAAATGAGTGGAAATTTGTTCTGTTGAATGGACAGAAATATGTCGAGCTAGAGGAGGAGATTGTGTCGTCATTATTTAATCTTCTGTACTTATCAATGGAGTGAAGATCGTCGATACAGTAATACGTGCGTCAGTCGATAGATTTGAATGGTTATTAATCTAAATCAAACAAATTAAATTTGCAAATGATAATCATTATATTTAATAATCTTTTTGTGCCAAAGTGTAATCACAAAATATGAAGGTTAGGATATTTTGTAAAGCTTTGATTTTATAATGAAAATTAAATATATGCGGTTGTCTTATGCAAATCAATGAATCCCATGATCTATTAACTCGTGCACAACACAGTATGTGGAAAGGACATCATTATCATGGCAGTTATCCTTTTCATACGGCGGAGTGGTTGGTTATTGAGGGACCATTAGATCGAGAGCTTTTTCAAAAAGCAGTTTATCTCACATTAAAGGAAGCTAAATCGCTTCATTGGCGAGCTTTAGTTCAGGGCGAACACGTCTATCGAGTAGATGATGTCACGATACGGAAACCTAGCTTCGTTGATTTATCTCAGCTTGATGAAGAGGAAATTTTAGCGTGGGCTGAAAAAGAAGTAGAACCAGCATTTAATTTAGAATCGGGTCATTTATATGACAATGTGTTTGCACACTTAGGTGAGCAAAAGTATGGATTATTTTTTAAAGCGCATCACGTTGCATTAGATGGCTACGCTTACGGACTGATGATTAGCCGATTTATTGATTATTATCAATCTCTCAAAAATGGTACTGAATTAAAAATTAAAGGGTTCGATCATTATGAAAAGTTTATTGTAGAAGAACAGCACTACCTTCACTCTGAAAAAGCTAAAAAAGATTTGGACTTTTGGAAGGCTAATTTTTCGTATGAGAAAGCCCCTAAGAAACGACTTAAACGAAAATTAAAAGAACCATTTTCACAAGGGCCACGTTATGAAGAGGTAATTGATTGGCCTACACAGCTACAATTAAATGCATTAGCAACTGAATTAAAATTGCCCAGTGCTCTTATTGTCATGGCAGTGATGATGAGTTATTTAATAAAACAGTCTAAAGATCCTCAACAATGCTTTGGGGTACCTTTTATGTCTCGGTTGGGTACTTCATCTATGCGTATTCCTTGCTTAGTCATGAATATCCTGCCATTAAGGTTGGGCATTACTGGACAAGAAAACTTAAAAGAAATCATTTTATTATTAACGAAAAGGTTTGCCGAAATTCGACCGCATCAGCAAAGCTATTTTGAGCAAATGCGATTTGTATTAGAAGATTTTGATCCCTATGAAAATATCTTGTTTGGACCTATTGTGAATTGGATTCCTTATCCTTTACCTGAACATTTCGAAGGGTGTAAGTTAACAAAAACAACCATATCCGCTGGCCCAATTGAAGACTTTGATACCGCGATTACCAATAAGTTTGTTAATGGTATTGAGCGTTTGTATCTCGCTGTTGACGGCCATAAAGAACTTTATGATGTGCCAAGTCTCAAAGCTTATTGGTATGATTTTATGGGGATGATGAAAACTTGGTTAGCTCAACCAGAACTTGTTTTTGAACAACTTCAAATTCACAAACCACTGCCAGAATAGTCTGGCAGTTTATCCTTTGAATGAGGCAATAGGGCTGTTACACGCCTAGAGTTGCTCCACCATCAACCACTAATTCGTGCATTGTGATTTGGCGTGCTTGCTCTGAAAGTAAAAACATCACGGCATTGGCAATATCTTCAGCCTCAGCAATCTTTTGCAATGGAATACCATTTCGGAATTGTTCTAGATTTCCGTTGACAATGCCTGCTGGAGGGCGATCCTCAGTCCATAGTTGTTTTTGCATTTGTGTAAGGGTTGAGCCAGGTAAAACTAAGTTACAGCGAATATTGTGAGGCGCGAGTTCCAACGCAAGATTTTTAAAATAGTGACTCACTGTAGCTTTGGTCGTTGCATACAAACCCATATTCATTCTTGGAATGAGGGCTGCATTTGAACTGATGCTCACAATCGCACCTTCTCTTTGCGGAATCATTTGGTGAGCGACCCAACGACTAAGTTCGGCAGGGCCAATGAAATTTATCGACAAATTTTCATGCCATTGTTCAACAGATGTATTTAATAAAGATCCCATTTCTAAGACTCCTACAGCATTCACTAAACCCGTGATCGTGCCTTTAAAAAGTATAGAATTTTCAATGTGCTGAATAATCTCATTGGTCTTACGAATGTCACAGCTGATGTGGTCTAGATGGTTGAGTGATGCTTCAGGAATTAATTTAAAAAGTTCCCATTGATTGATGTCATCGATCCGATCAATTGCAATGACTTGATGATCCTTCTGCAATAGTTGACGACAAATTTCAGCGCCAATTCCTCTGGCTGCACCCGTCACGATATATAAACCCATTTAAGTATCCTTTAATTTTATTAACAAATTTAAACGATAATCATTTTCAATTGGGAATAATAATTATTATATTGGTTGCGTTCAACTCCTAGAGGTTGTCCTTTTGTGAATGTTGAAAGTTTGATGCACGCAGTGCGAACAGATAATCGTGAGAACAAATATGTTGCCAATAGAACCGTCAGTTTTTCAAAATATGATAGGCATAAAAAAGGAAGAGTTAATTGAGGAAGATCAACCTGGCTTCGTGTTCGCAACGCCAACGGGGACCATTTCAAGTAAAAAGTTAATTGAACATATCGAATTTGATCGAGCTTCTCATTTAAATTTTAATCAGCAGCAAGCACAGTGGCTCGAACAAGCAAAATCTACACTACAAAAAAAAATCGAATTAACAGCGAATAAAGATCTTATTTTGGTCGGGAGCTTGCCTTTTGATCATCGAGATTTACCAGAAATCTCGATTGCGGAAGCAAAAAACACATTTGTAAATGAGCGCATTGATCATTCGGCTCAGTCTTTTCTTGATGATCAAGTGCAAGCGACTCTCATCCCAGCACAAGAGGAATACATTGCTGGAGTCGTCAAATTGGTTGAATTGATGAGGTCATCACCGCTAGAAAAAGCAGTGTTGGCTCGGGCAATTGATCTTAAAACCCAACACAAAATTAATATTATTGATTTATTTTACCAGTTGTTGGCCTCTAATCCTGATGGCTACACATTTGCATTGGCCCAAAACCCAAAACAATCTGGTTGGTTTATGGGGGCAAGTCCAGAACTTCTCGTTGCGAAGCAAAATGAATATTTGTTTAGCCATCCAGTTGCAGGAACATTAGTACGTCATTCAGATCCAACACTGGATCAACAACAAGCTGAAAAATTGCTTGCTTCGCAAAAAGATCAGCATGAACACGCCGTGGTCATCGAAGCCATTGCAGATCAACTCTCTCCCTTGTGCAAAACGCTCAATATCCCAAAATCACCTTCACTGATTAAAACAGAGGCGGTTTGGCACTTGGCGACCAAAATTCAGGGAACGTTGAAAGATCCAGAGCAACATATCTTTGATGTGGTCTCAATTTTACATCCAACGCCAGCAGTCTGTGGACAACCAGCCCCTATGGCTCGCCAGTTGATTTCGGAACTAGAGCCTTTTAACCGTAACCTATTCGCAGGAACTATGGGGTGGTGTGATGCCCGAGGGAATGGTGCTTGGGCAGTGAATGTACGTTGTGGGCGTATCTTTGACCATTATGCGCGTCTTTATGCGGGTGCAGGAATTGTTGAAGCTTCACAGCCGAACAGTGAACTGTCAGAAACCATCGTGAAATTTAAAACGATGTTAAATGCATTGGGTTTAGATTCTCAGCACTTAAATCATGGGGAATAAAATGAATGCAAATGTAAATGACGAGTCTTTGCTCTGGGATGGCATCGTGCCATACCCAGAAGATTTCGTAGAACGGTACATTCAAAAGGGATATTGGAAAGGTCAAACCATTTCTGAATTTTTTCAAGAATCAGCCCAGAAATTTGCCAATCAGGTGGCATTGATTTGTGGTGATCGCCAGTATTCTTATCAAGAGCTGAATCAAAATATTGAACAATTTCTCTGTACACGACAAATTTCACAGAACCCTTATCCTATCAGGATTCTGCTTTCTTAAAATTGCCAAAATTTCCTTAAACTCTTCTTT
>NZ_JBWYIQ010000042.1:0-17307 GCF_056779795.1 Acinetobacter sp. ANC_7682
TTGTACGGTAGATTTTAGAGGCAGGCTTATTCATTTTGAAATTATATTGCTGAATAAGCTTTTGATGCTAGGTTTGTGCAACAAAGCCGATAGGAAGATAAATATCAATAAAAAAGATTTGTCTGTGACGTGAGTCTAACAATTCTTGTTAAGTAAATGATATTTAAGATAAATGGTAGTTGTGTTTGGCTGAAATGTTTTTAAAGATGGCTTTTATTACGTTCAGTGAGAGCGATGGGGAATGAGACAATTTAAGCAAGTTTTGTGGGGAATCTGTGCTTGGGGTCTTTCGAGTTTGAGTTGGGCGGCACATCCTAACAATGGGCATTTTAAATTACTGCCAGATGATCAGTTAAGTTTGGTCAATGCTTTAGGTATTGAGGAATCTCAAATTCGTGAAATTACATCTTTTAAATCTCAGGATTTAAACCATTTAGAAAATTTCGTGAGTGATAGAAAAAGGATTCATTATACAAAGGATGAAGAGCAACCTTTTAAAGCGCTTATGGACTTAACATCTATGAACTCTTTACAATTCAATGGACAGGTTTTGGAGCAGCGGTTTGATCTTCAAAATCGGCAGATTTACATTAAATTTGGCCCAATTCGTGTTGACCGAATGGAGATGCAGTTAAATATGGATAGAGTTTACCAATTAGGTCATATTTTAAATCCACCACAAGCACTTCTTTCGTCAGCTAAATTTTGACTCCATTGATATTTATTTGATGTCCCATAAAAAAAGAACCTCTATTACGGAGATTCTTTTGGGATTAAAGCCTGTGCACACCTTCTGTGTTTTTCTTGCCTAATTTTTAAAGTAACGCATAAAAAAGAATCCCCAAAGATGGGGATTCTTTTTAGATTAAAGCCTACGCGGACTTCGTCCTTATCTTACGTAAAAAGAAAAGCAGTGCTTTCTTTTTTTACTCAGGCTTTAGGCCTTCAGCTTTTTCTAAAGTTTCATCATTGTTGAAGAACTTTTCACGTTGTTCTTCAAGAAATTTTTTTGCATCAGCTTCAAAGACATTTAAACGTTTTTCATTGATTAAAGTAGTTTGATGCTTTAACCATTCGCCCCATGCTTGCTTAGAAACACTATCAAATAGTTCCTGACCTTTAGGACCAGGGAATGGTGCAAAATCCAAACCTTCCATTTCTTTTTGATACTTACGGCAAAATACTTGGCGAGACATATCAATACTCCAAAAATATAATCAGAAATTAAGCGTAAAGAGCTTCTAAACGCGCATGAGCACGCTCAATTGCTGCTTCAACTTGAGCAGGTGCTGTTCCACCGATGTGGTTACGTGCATTGACAGAAGCTTCTAAAGTTAATGCTTTTTCAAAGACGTCAGCTTGAATTAAATCAGAGAATTGTTGAAGTTGTTCAAGCGTAAGTTCTGATAAATCCTTACCTTCTTGTACGCCAAGCGCAACTGCTTTACCGACGATTTCATGTGCATCGCGGAATGCAACACCATTTTTCACTAAGTAATCAGCAAGGTCGGTTGCTGTTGAGAAACCACGCAGCGCAGCTTCGCGCATTTCAGGAATATTTGGAACAAGCGCAGGAATCATGTCTGCGAAAGCCATTAAAGAGCCACGAACCGTATCAATAGCATCAAATAATGGTTCTTTATCTTCTTGGTTGTCTTTGTTATATGCCAAAGGTTGACCTTTCATGAGGGTTAGTAGACTCATTAAGTCACCATATACACGGCCTGTTTTACCACGAACAAGTTCAGGTACATCAGGATTTTTCTTCTGAGGCATGATTGAAGAGCCTGTGCAGAAGCGGTCAGGAATATTCACAAACTTGAATTGTGCAGATGTCCAAAGAATTAATTCTTCAGACATACGAGATAAGTGCATCATGATGAGTGATGCCGCAGCATTAAACTCAATACCAAAATCACGATCAGATACAGCATCTAATGAGTTTTCTGCAACTGCTTCAAACCCTAAAAGTTCTGCTGTATAAGCACGATCGATTGGATAAGTGGTACCTGCAAGCGCAGCAGAACCTAAAGGCATACGATTCACGCGTTTACGGCAGTCAATCAAACGTTCTGAGTCACGTACCAGCATTTCAAACCATGCCATTAAATGATGTCCAAACGTCACAGGCTGTGCAGTTTGAAGATGTGTAAAGCCCGGCATGATTGTATTAGTATTTTTAGCAGCCAAGCCTAGAATGCCTTTTTGTAGTTTGTGTAATAACCCTAAGATGGCATCAATTTCATCACGTACATACAAACGAATATCCGTTGCTACTTGGTCATTACGGCTACGACCTGTATGTAATTTCTTACCTGTAATCCCAATGCGTTGTGTTAATCGAGATTCAATGTTCATGTGAACATCTTCTAAATCAATACGCCATTCGAAGTTGCCAGCTTCAATATCCGCTTTAATTGCGGTTAAGCCTGCGATGATGTCATCACGCTCTTGTTCAGTGAGTACACCGACTTTTGCCAACATCGTTGCATGTGCGATTGAACCTGCAATATCTTGTTTATAAAAGCGTTGGTCAAATTGGACAGATGCTGTAAATTCAGCGACAAAGGCATCAGTTGCTTCGGAAAAACGACCGCCCCACATACCTGAAGTTTGGGCTTGTGACGGATTAGAGGAATTAGAAGATGTGGTCATGTCGGCTCAGTAAAAGAAAAAGCAGTAATTTTGCATCCAGTATAACAAATTCAAATCAAGATGCCGAAGTCTTGCCTATGGATAATTCTTCAAAAGATAAACAAGAATTTATCGACGCCAATTTCTTTGTACGTATTGGGCAATGGCAATATTTTGCAGAGCTGTTTATTGCCAGTATTTTTTTGGCGTTGTTGCTGTGCCTAGCAGAGTCACAGTCTTGGTCAAATTTACAGACATCACAGGTGATCAAGTATGTGCTTTATATCAATTGGGTGGTATTGGTCTTTATCGCCGTAATTGATTTATTTAGGGAGTTTTGGCAAAAATTAACAACTTTGCAGTCTGCGATTTATACATTTGTACTATTAGAACTCATTATCCTGTTCACTACTTGTAGTTTGAATTTCCTGTTTTTTTGGGGGAGTAACTTTTCTTTACAAAAATTTTCATGGTTACTTTTATTTGATCATGTGATTTTACATATGAGCTATGGTGTATTGTTGATCACTTTTTGTTTACGATATATCTATGTTCGTGGTGAGTGGTTAAAGCAGCAACAAGGAGAATTGAATGCTCGAATTCAAGCCATGCAAGCAAGAATACATCCACACTTTCTTTTTAATAGTTTAAATAGTGTGGTGAGTCTGATTGGGAGTGATCCAGATAAAGCTGAGCAAATGCTGATCGATCTTTCAAGGTTGTTTAGAGCAAGCTTTCAAGAGCTTAAAATTGTCACATTAAAAGAAGAAATCCAATTGTGTGAACATTATTTGGCGGTTGAAAAGCTAAGGTTGGGTTCGAGATTAAATGTGGAATGGAATATCTTACAACCAGAGCAGTTGGGCCAAGCAAGTATCCCTTTTTTAACTTTACAGCCTTTAATTGAGAATAGTATCTTTCATGGGGTAGAGAAAAAGTTAATTGATGCAAAGATTGTCATATTGGTTGAAATATTACAAAATCAAGTCACTATAGTCATTACTAACCCTTATATAGCCGATAAAATGGCCAATAGGGAGGGGAATGGTATTGCGATAGAAAACGTGAAACAGCGTTTGAAAGCACACTATGGGTATACGGTACAGTTTAGGAGTCATGCAGGTAATGGAATTTACACGACTGTAGTCCAGTACCAATATAAATAAAATCAAGTTAATACATTAAAATAAGCAACGTTAACTTGAGCAAGGAGGAACAATGGACATCCTAATTTGTGATGATGAACCACTCGCGGTTGAGCGCTTATCTCGCTTGGTTACTCAATTGGGGCATCAAGTTGTTGCAACTGCGCACCATGGAAAAGAAGCTTTGACCTTAGTTCAACAATATGAGCCTGATGTAATTTTACTTGACATCCAAATGCCTGAAATGGATGGTTTGACATGCGCTCAGCATCTTTCACAGCTAAACCCAATGCCTGCTATTGTTTTTTGCACGGCCTATGATGAGCATGCTTTGACTGCTATTCAGGCACAAGCGAAAGGCTATTTATTAAAGCCGATTATCAAATCAGAATTAGAAAATACACTGAATAATTTAACTAAACTTACTCAAGCTCAAATGTCAAATATAGAACAAAAAGAAAATATGGAAGAAAAACATCAGCGTCAGCAAATCGCTGCGAAAACGTATCGTGGTCTTGAACTCATTCCTATCGAAAATGTTTACTATTTTCTGGCTGATCAGAAATACGTAACAGTACGACACAAAAACGGCAGTGTCTTGATTGATGAGACCTTAAAAGATTTAGAACGTGAGTTTTCAAATAAATTTATACGAATTCATCGAAATGCGCTGATTGCATTGGATTATTTGGATGGATTGGAGTTGGTTGCTTCAGGCCAGTATCAAGTTCGTTGTCGTGAACTTGAAGAGAAATTGGCGGTCAGTCGCCGTCACTTACCTTTGCTTAGAGAAAGAATGCAAAATATTTAGTTGCCTAAAATTATAATGATTGCCGAACAATTTACTTGCAATTTTGGGACAGCAGGGTAAGTTTAGGATGTCTAAAGTTTGGCAGCATTAAAATGATCAAAACCTTAAAAATTGCAACTCGTCAAAGTCCATTGGCTTTATGGCAGGCGGAGCATATTCGTGAGCGACTTGAGACCCTACATGCTGGTCTAAAAGTTGAGTTGGTGACGTTTGTGACCCAAGGCGATAAAATTTTAGACACCCCTTTAGCCAAGATTGGTGGAAAAGGTTTATTTGTTAAAGAGCTTGAGGCAGCATTACTTGATGGTCGTGCAGATCTGGCTGTCCATTCCATGAAAGATGTGCCGATGGCGCTCCCAGAAGGATTAAGTCTTGCTGTGATTTGCGAGCGAGAAGATCCTTTAGATGCTTTTGTTTCGAATACTTATAGCAAGTTTGAAGATTTGCCCCTTGGTGCCAAAGTGGGAACCTCAAGTTTGCGTCGTAAATGTCAAATTTTAAAAGCCCGTCCAGATCTTGAGATTATAGATTTACGTGGAAATGTAGGCACACGACTATCTAAGCTTGATGATGGGCTTTACGATGCCATCATTCTGGCAAGTGCAGGCTTAAAACGTTTAGGTTTAGCAGAGCGTATTCGACACACGCTGGATGCACAGACGAGTTTACCCGCAGTTGGCCAAGGTGCATTAGGTCTTGAGTGTCGAGGTGACGATGCACGCGTATTAGAGTTGATTCGACCTTTATTACATGCAGAAACAGATGCGTGTGTTCGTGCAGAACGTGCATTTAATACTTATCTAGAAGGTGGATGTCAGGTACCGATTGCGGGATATGCGACTTTAAATGATCAACAGATTCAATTAGAGGGGCGCGTAGGCAGTGTGGATGGTCAAACATTATTGGTTGCTAAAGTAGAAGGTCCAGTTGAACAAGCTGAAACGTTGGGTGTTTCACTTGCAAAAGCTTTGATTGACCAAGGTGCTGCTGATTTATTAAAAGCACTGTATAAATAAAACAATGAAATGAAGTTTATCAATACTCGACCTGCAGATCGTGCTAAGCCTCTCAATGAGGCACTGGTACGTGCAGGATATGAGCCTATCGAGTTATCTGTACTAGAGTTGGCTGCTGTTCATTGGAGTGATGAACTTGATCAGCTCTTTCAGCAATTAATTTCAGCACAAGTGATTGTGGTCGTCAGTCCAACAGCCGTTGAAGTTGGCATGCAGTTTCTCGAAAAATCGGGACTTAAATTGACCGATTTAAATCATATCAAATGGATTGCAGTTGGCCGGAAAACAGCTGAAGCTCTAAGTCGATATGGTGTTAAAAGTTTAGTTCCAGATGTTGAAACATCTGAAGGAATGTTAAGTCTTTCGGTTTTAACACAAAATGCTGATCTCAAACGTATTGCGTTTTGGCGGGGAGAAGGTGGCCGTCAGTTCATGATGCAGCAGTGTCGTACTGCTAAAATTGAAGTACTTAATTTTGTTTTATACTCCCGCTACTGCCCAAGTGATGCTCAAGATAAATTTAAACATCTACTTGAAGCATTCAATGCAAATCCACAACCTTATGCTGTATTGATTAGTAGTGAAGCCAGTTGGAAAAATTGGCTGAGTTTATGCAAAAATTATCCTGTATTTATGCAACACGGTCATTACTTGGTTTTAGCGAATCGGTTATATCAGATCGTGTGTATGTATCAACAGACCTCAAATACTAAATTTCAAATCACTCAAATTGCGGACTTAATGCCAGATACGATTTTGTCGCAGCTTGAAAGTGAACATAGGCACTCATGAAGAAAATTTTATATCTATTCATTTTAGGCTTAATCATTTGGTTGATTAAACTCAGCTATGATCATTTTTCATTACAAGAAAAAGTTGAGTTGCTACAACAAACTCAACATAAATCAGAGCAATTAGTGGCAAGTTTGAATGATCAGTTGGTAGCAATTCAGCGCTCAAATCAGCAGGTTTCGTCTCAATCCAATCCACCTCAGCAAAACAATAATCAACAAGAAATTCAATCTGAAATCAATCCAATCAAACTCTTAAGTCAAAAATTAGAGCTAATTCAATTTGCCTTAGATCAACATGAGTTTGTATATGCACTTGAGCAACTCAATCAACTGGATCAACTGGTTGAGCGCTTGGCTTTGGCAGATACATTGCAGGTTTCAATGCATCGAGCTGTTGAGCATGATCAAAAAATGATTCAACAATATGTTGTGGCAAAAAATATTCAAATTGCTCAGTTAGGTGACTTGCTTGAAAATATTGATGCAAATTTGAAAAATGAACAACAAGTACAGCAACTCAAGAGTGATAACTCTTCGCAATCCTCATGGTTTGAGCGTGTATTCAAAGTTGAACGCGTTGATGAACAGATGCCGGTATTACTTAATCGAAGATTAGTTTTAAAAGAAGTTCAATTGAGAGTGTTATTTGCTCAAAGAGCACTACAACAAGGACAATACATTGATTATCAAAATGCACTGACCTCAATTATCGATGAACTGGATCAACTGCCTGATGCTGCGGCAATCAAAATAAAAAATAAAGTGAAACATCTCAAACAAGCACAACTTTTACCTGTCCCTAAATTGAACAGTAAAGCAATTTTAGAGGGCTAATCATGAAACATATTTTTATAGTTTATGCATTAGTTGGTTTAATGATATTAGCCGTGTTAAGTGTGCTGAGTTATCAAGAAGGGCCAGGTTATATTTACATGCTTTGGCACGGTATTCAGATTCAAACGAACCTCTGGTTTGTTTCATTTTTTCTTCTATTCGTTGCTTTATCTCTTCATCTTTTATGGTTTTGGGTTGGAAAGATGAGATCACGAGAGCAGCGTAAAATTCAACAGGTGACAGACTTTTCAAGGCTTCATACGTATGAAAAATTAGGAGTTTTGTGGGTTTTGGAGGCCAACACAAAACAGCGAGAATATTTACAACCTGTGTTTGAGAACTCAGGATTACTCAGAGAGGTTATTCAATCTCGTATATGGTTGAAGCAAGATCGTATTGATGATGCGTTGAGTGTTTTACAACAAAGTCCTGCAGATGCTTTTGAATTGGCTGAACTCCAGCGTATTGAAATTTATTTAGCTCAAGAGCTTCCAGATCAGGCTTTAACCCATTTAGAGTTTTTACATGGTCATATGCTGTCACCTTGGTTAAAAGATCTTGAAGATGCTTATCAGCATAAGTTGAATCATCTATGGGGTAGATTTGCGATTCAATATCCATGGCATTATTTAAAATCCACGCAATATGGCCATTTAGATTTGGAACATAAAAAGAAATGGCTTTTAAAGCTACTCAATGATTTTGACAACGCTTCAAATACAGATTTAGAGCTTATTCAAATTCGGTATGCTCAAATGAGTGATCAAATTGTATCGTCTTCATATGGTATTAAATCGTTATGGTTAAAACTTATTTCTCGCATTCCTGAGATGGCTTTTGATGAAACTCAACTTTCTTTGTCTTTATTAGAAGAACGGTTCGATCAGGATATTTTTTATTTATGGTTTCAACAACAATTGTTAAAACAAAATCCTGATTATGAAATGCTTGAAAACCAGATTGATCATTTTGAAATGAAATATCCTGGATTACCGATTTTGAGTTTTTCTAAATGGCATATTTATACTGCGACTCATCGTGAACAGGATGCTGAGGCATTATTGCAATTATATCCTGATCACCCTTTAATGAACTATTTAAGAATTAAATCTGTATTAAAAGGCGATGCTGTATTAACTCAGCAATTGAACAGTGTCTTTGAGACCCATAATAAATTTATTCAATTTAAGTTATGAGAATGATGAATGAAACAAATGAATGAGTACAAAGTCATTACCCATCAAAAAGTCGCTTGGGGTGATATGGATGCTTTTGGACATGTCAATAATGTGATTTATTATCGCTATATTGAAACTGCTCGAATAGAGTATTTGAATCAATTAGAAATCTTAGCGTTAGATATTAATACTGTTGTGGCTTCAAATAATTGTAAATATCTTAAACCAGTGTTTTATCCTGATTATTTACGCATTGGAACTAAAGTGGTTGAATTGCGTAACTCTGCCTTCAGGATGGAATATAGAGTTTGGAGTGAACAACAGAATGAAATTGTGGCAATTGCTGAGGCCGTTATAGTTTGTGTGGATAAAAATACAATGCAAAAGGTTTTGATTCCAGAGCATATTAGAGAAAAAATAATAGAAATAGACTCGGTTAATTAATGTATTAAATTATTTGTTTTATTTATGTATATTAAATAACATGATGGATTGATTAAAATAATTTATAACAATAAGATGACGCTTTATAAATCTAATAATGATATTGAATTTTTTGGAGTAAATGTTATGCCTGATATTAGTAATTTATCTGTTGAAGAGTTAAGAAAGTTAACTGCTGAAGCCCAAGCTTTGATCGAGTCTAAGAAAGATCAGGAAATTGAAGATGCTTATCATCAGATTACTCAAATTGCTGAATCAGTGGGTATGTCTTTAGAGCAATTCATTGAATATGGTGCACAAAAGCGTAAGAAAAGCACGCGTAAATCTGTAGAGCCTCGTTATCGTAATAAAAATAATACTGCGGAGACTTGGACAGGGCGTGGAAAGAAGCCACGTTGGTTGGTTGCAGAGCTTGAAAAAGGTGCCAAATTAGAAGATTTTCTTATCTAATTTCACTGATTTGTCATGTAATGACACTAATATTAAAAAAACCAAGCAAATCTGCTTGGTTTTTTTATAAGTGAATTGGAGAAGTGTAAAAATTATGCATAATACCAAGATAGAAAATTTTCAAACATTTTGCGGTTAATTAGACTTAGATGTTGGTATACATGGAATGATAAAAAAATCAAAAAAAATGGTGTGGTTAAGCGTCGCTATCTTCGCTTTTTTATTATTTGTTTTTTTACAAGTTCCAGCATCGTGGCTCATAGCTAAATTTTATAAAAATAATCAAATTTTAAAAAATGTCAGTGGCAATATCTGGCAAGGTCAAGCAGATTGGCAAAAAGGAAATCTCGCAGGTTCTGTCATCTGGCAAACACGTCCTTTCGATCTGATTTTATTAAGGGCTGGTGCCAACTTAGAAATACATAGTGGTCAGACTCAACTCAATGGTGTAGTGGGTTATGGGCTTGGGAAAAAAATAATTATCAAAAATATGAGTGGAAATATTGCTCCTGAAACACTTAAAACATTTGTGGATTGGCAATGGCCTCAGAATAGTATTCAGCTGAAGGATGTAGCATTTCAATTCAAACAAAACGATGGTTTTGCAAAAACCGACGGAGAGATGCAATGGGGTGGTGGTACGCTAACTTATACATTTGCCCAAAAACAAGAACGAATGAATATGCCATCCTTAAAAGGGCAATTTTCAGACGAAGCTGGAAAACTGCTCATTGATGTACAAGATCAGCGCGGGCAAAAAATGGCCAACCTTAGTTTAGATCCTGCATTAATGTTGGATGCACAGGTGACCCAAAGATTATTAATGAATGTGCCTTCATACGATGGTAAAGCTGGTTTGGATACCTTTGTTGTCAGTACGAGACAGCCACTGCTGAGTGGAGGTTTCTAATGAAAGGATTCCAAGATAAGTTTTCACAAATTTCATTAAAAGATTTAGATCGAATTGCTCCACTTACTTTATTTATTCTGATTTTAATCATGATGTGGAAGCTCGCTTCATTATTTTGGTTGGTGGTTGCACCACCGCAAGTCATGCAAGTTGAGCAAGTCGCATTAGGTTCGCAGCAACTTCCTGTTCCGAATATATCGAGTTTCTCATTGTTTCAAGAAACAGGTGCGCAAGTAAGTGCTGCTGATGTTAATTTAGCGCTTACGTTGCAAGGGGTTGTGGTTTCGACGCCGAGTAGTCAATCTTCAGCGGTGATTAAAGTTCGAGAGGTTGCTGATCGTTATACCATTGGACAAACTTTGGAAGGAAGTTCTTTTCAGCTTTCAGAAGTATATTGGGATCATGTGGTATTGAAACAGCCGAGTGGTGCGACGACTGAGTTGAGATTTACCGGAATAGAAAATCTTAATCAGCCGCTGGTACCTGATGCACAGCAAAATTCTGCTAACGCAACTTCGAATTCAGGTCAAACGACTACTCAAAATGCCATTGGTCAGGCAATCAATCAAATTCAAGAAAATCGTGAACAATACTTAAGTAATATGGGTGTCAACACTGACAGTGGTCAAGGTTATGAAGTCACGGATCGAACGCCTGCATTTTTGAGAAGCAAACTGGGATTAAGACCTGGTGATCGCGTTTTATCCTTGAATGGGCAATCAGTCGGTCAAGGACAAAGCGATGCACAACTGCTAGAACAGGCTAAACGAGAAGGTAAAGTTCGCATTGAAGTAAAACGAGGTGATCAAGTGATGACCTTCCAACAAGAATTTTAAAATGTGTAAATTTGCATAAAGTATTAGGAAATATAACAAGTTATGGATTTTTTAAATCGAAATCGGTCACTTTGGGCGATGGTCGCAGTAGCACCAGTATTGGCTGTCGCAAGTACCGCTGCGCAAGCGCAAACTTGGAAAATTAACCTGCGTGATGCAGATTTAACTGCATTTATTAATGAAGTGGCAGATATCACGGGAAAAAACTTCGCAGTTGATCCGCGGGTTCGGGGTAATGTGACGGTCATTTCAAATAAGGCTTTAAACAAAGCTGAAGTCTATGATTTGTTCTTGGGTGTGTTAAACGTTAATGGCGTTGTTGCTGTACCTGCGGGTAACACTATCCGCTTAGTCCCTGACAATAATGTAAAAAATTCAGGTGTGCCTTTTGATGCCTCTCGGAACGCACGAGGTGATCAAGTGGTTACTCGTGTCATTTGGCTGGAAAATACTAACCCCAATGATCTAATACCAGCGTTAAGACCGCTCATGCCGCAATTTGCGCATTTGGCGGCGGTACAAGGAACAAATGCGCTTATAGTCTCAGATCGTGCGAATAATATTGCACAGCTTGAAACGATTATTCGTAATTTAGATGGAACGGGACAAAACGATATTGAGGCTATTAGCTTGCAGTCTAGCCAAGCTGAAGAGCTGATAGTTTTGTTGGATTCAATGTCTTCTACGGGGGGTGCCAAAGACATTTCAGGTTCTCGAGTACGTATTATTGCAGATGCACGTACTAATCGGATTTTGATCAAGGGTGATCCAAGTACTCGTAAACGCATTCGTCAAATGATCGAAATGCTTGATGTTCCTTCAGCTGATCGCTTAGGCGGTCTAAAAGTATTTAAGCTTAAGTATGCAAGCGCAAAAAATTTGGCTGAAATTTTACAAGGTTTAGTATCTGGTCAGGCGGTGAATAGTACCAGTAATTCAAATAGTTCAAGCTTCAATTCAAGTGCTAGTAACTCATTAATTAATAATACTTCGAGTAATACGTCTTCAAATGGGAGTGTGAGTACTCCAGCGATTAATTTGAATAGTGGTTCAAATCAAAATCAACAAGATATTACAAGTTTTAATAGTAATGGCGTGAGTATTATTGCTGATGGTGCACAAAATGCATTAGTGGTAAAAGCAGATCCTCAACTCATGCGTGAAATTGAATCTGCTATTCATCAACTTGACGTGCGTCGTCAACAAATTCTCATTGAGGCTGCTATTGTTGAAGTTGAAGGAAATGACGTAGATCAATTGGGTGTTCAGTGGGCACTAGGTGACATCAGTAGCGGTATTGGTGTAATCAATTTTGATAAAGCGGGTGTAGGGCTGAGTCAATTGGCTTCTGGATTCCTTGGTAATGTAGCTACGGGTGCTGGTTTGATTGGAGCTGGTGCTTCATTGGCCTTAGGTGAATATAAAGAAGGTGCGAATGGATCGCGTAAACTGTATGGCGCACTGATTCAGGCGTTAAAGACCAATACTAAGTCGAACTTATTGTCTACACCATCGATTGTCACCATGGATAACGAGGAAGCTTATATCGTTGTGGGTGAGAATGTCCCATTCCAGACAGGATCTGTGACAACAACAGGTGGAACAGCAAACCCTTATACTTCAATTGAGCGTAAAGATGTTGGTGTTACATTAAAGGTCATTCCGCAAATTGGTGAAGGTGGAACAGTTCGTCTTGCTGTAGAACAAGAAGTATCCTCAGTGAAGCCAGATAGTGGTGAGGCGAAAGACTTGGTGACCACTAAGCGTGCCATAAAAACCTCGATTTTGGCTGAAAATGGTCAAACAATTGTACTGGGTGGTCTGATTTCAGATGATACTAAGTTAACGCGTCAAGGCGTCCCAGGTTTAAGCTCGATTCCTGGTTTGGGTAGACTGTTTAGAGCAGATGCAAAGAATAATGTGAAACGAAACCTACTCGTTTTTATTCATCCAACAATCGTAGGAGATACGGCTGATATTCGTAGATTGTCACAGCAACGTTATGACCGTTTATACAGTTTGCAGTTAGCGCTAGATGGTGATGGAACATTTAAGAAGCTACCGGATAATGTTGATGATATCTTCCAACAGCGGTTGCCTGTATCAAGTACTCCTCAACCCGTTAAGCCTATCGTAGTGCCATCAACGCCTCAAGCAGTAGAGCCACAGGTACAGCGTTATACTGCTCCGACAGCACAGTCTAAGCCAGTAGGGCGTGTGATTGAACGTCCAAATGTCATCGTGACTCAGGATCCTGTGGTGAAATCAACGCGAGTGCTGCCAAAGCCTGTGATTTACAATCAAGTTGCCACAACAAATACAAACAATGCCCAAGTCGTGGTGGAAACCCCTGTCGCGATTGAGCCAAAACAAGATGTGCAAAGAACACAAAATACGGTCACAACCACGACATTGAGACCATCTCGATAACATGCGTTCAATGTGAATCTCGAAAACAGCCATGTTAAAATGTCAAAACTTGAATAATGGATCGAAACTATGACTTGGAAATTACAAACAATTACTGGCGAATTTGCGGGTAAAGAAGTTGATATCGATCGAGACATGTTGGTGGGTCGTCATCAAGATGCAGATATTTTGATTCAGTCTGCAGATGTATCACGCCGTCATGCTGCTTTGTTTCTAAAAGAGCAGGTGCTCACTGTTCAAGACTTAGGTTCGTCAAATGGCACGTTTATTAACGATACAAAAGTTGCTGAAGGCGAAACTATTGTTAAAGATGGCGATATTCTGCAATTTGCTAGCCATAAATTTTCAGTTTTAGCACCTGCGCAATCTGCACAAACATTACAAGATGTTCAGCAGCCTAGCGAAGCAATCGCAACAGCTGAAATTTCTTCAAAGGTTGCAGTAGAGAAGACAGCAGCAGCTGAAATGCTTGAGCAGGGTATGCCTGATCTGAAAGAGCGAGATAGCTCAGTTCAGCTTACTCGAGATGGTATGCCTCAAAATGTAGGAATTCCTAAACCAGCGCCAATTCCTGAGGGGGTTGATGTTAATACAACTGTCAATAAGCATGAAGCGTGTGAGGTAAATATTCCTGCAGCTTGTACGGAAAAAGAGTTGGAAACTCAAAAAAATGCCAATATTGGCTTAATGGCATTATTGGTGTTAGTAATTGTGGCACTGGTTGCCTGGTTTATTTTCAACTAAGTTGCATGTGATTTTTTAAGGCATGCTTTCGCATGCCTTTTTTGTTAGGTTTAAAATAATGAATATTGCGAATTTGGAACAGCGTGACTTAATTCTTTTTGATCTGGATGGAACTTTGGTTGATTCGGCATTTGATCTATATCGTGCCATGAATATGAGTTTGAATGTATTAGAACTGCCTTTGGTCACAGAATCTCAAGTTCGAAATTGGATTGGCAAAGGGACTTCATTGTTCTGTCAGAGTGTTTTAATGCATCTGACTGGGCGTGTAGAGCCTTCTGAGCATCAACAATTATTGGATACTTTTTTAGAAATTTATAATGCCGAACCGTGCGTGGATACGCGTCCATTTCACGGCATTATCGAATTTTTAGAGTGGGGTCGAGCTCATCAAAAAAAAATGGTGTGTGTCACGAATAAGCCGGAATTACCCGCTAGAAAAATATTGGCTGAATTAAAGATGGATCACTATTTTGTGGATACGGTGGGTGGAGATCGTTTTGAGGTGAGAAAACCAGATCCTAAACCTTTGTTGCATTGTGTTGAGGCCTTTGGAACTGATCTGGACAATACCTTGATGATTGGTGACTCATCGAATGATGTAGAGGCAGCGCGCCGTGCGGGTATTGATTGTATTGTCGTAAGCTATGGTTATAATCATGGTGAAGATATTCAGTTATGTAAGCCGCAACAAGTAGTTGATGATTTAACTGTGTTGATTTCTAAATAAGTTGTAATAAATAAAGAAGGGTAGAGGAATGAATAGTTTTAATGTTTTTCGATGGCGTCTCTCAGCGCAGACCTTATAGTACATTCAATATGCATCGAAAACTACAGAGAATTCCTCATGACAACGTCAACTCAATTTCAACAACTTCAATCACAAGGTTTTAACTTAATTCCAGTTTATCGCCAACGCTTAGCAGATACTGATACTCCATTGTCAGTATTTGCACGTTTAAAACAACATCAACAAGCCTATTTATTTGAGTCTGTAGAAGGTGGTGAAAACTGGGCGCGTTATTCCATTATTGGTCTAGGTGAGTCAACCGTATTCTCTTGTAATGCAGGACAGTTAACAATTCAGAATGCTGACGGTCAAGTCGAATCGTTTGAATGCCAGGATCCTTTCCAGTATATCCGTGACTTTCAATCGCAGTTCAAAGTGCCATCAAAAGCAGAACTTCCAGATTTGCCTAACTTTACAGGGGGCTTGGTGGGCTATCTAGGTTATGACGCGGTACGTTATATTGAACCGCGCTTAAATAACGTTCCTGATGCTGATCCTGTTGGATTGCCAGATTTATGGCTCATGTTGTCTAAAACAGTTGTAGTTTTTGATAATTTAAAAGACACGCTATTTATTATCGTACATGCGGATACACAGGATGCGGATGCTTTTAGTAAAGCACAAAGCCAGCTGGATGAAATTGAATCATTACTTGCCACACCGGTGAGCTTGCAGGCAAAGCCTCACACGGCCCCTCATTTTGAATCATTAACAGGTAAAGAAAAATTCTTAGAATCGATTGAAACTGTTAAAGAGTACATTCGTGCGGGTGATGTGATGCAGGTGGTTCCTGGTCATCGCATGGTATCGGACTTTGATGGTGATCCTTTACAAGTATATCGTGCATTACGTCATCTTAATCCTTCACCATATCTGTTTTTAGTACAAGGAAAGACGCTTAGTGATGAAAAGCCATTTTATATTGTGGGCTCATCACCAGAAATTTTATCGCGTTTAGAAAATGGGGTGGCGACTGTGCGCCCATTAGCGGGCACACGACCACGCGGTAAAACCAAAGAAGAAGATTTAGCGCTGGAAAAAGATTTACTTTCCGATGAGAAAGAAATCGCAGAGCACTTAATGTTGATTGATTTGGGTCGCAATGATATTGGGCGTGTATCAAAAATCGGTAAAGTGCAAGTCACTGATCAAATGGTGATCGAGCGTTATTCACATGTCATGCATATTGTTTCTAATGTGCAAGGGGAAGTTGCGGAAGGCGTAGATGCTTTGGATGTTTTTAAAGCAACATTCCCTGCAGGAACACTTTCTGGGGCACCAAAAATTCGTGCTATGGAAATTATTGACGAAGTTGAGCCAGTAAAACGTGGAATTTTTGGCGGTGCTGTTGGTTATTTAGGCTGGCATGGTGAAATGGACATGTCTATCGCAATTAGAACGTGTGTTATTCGCGAAAATAAGGTTTATGTACAGGCTGGTGCGGGTCTTGTTGCAGACTCAAATCCTGATTCTGAGTGGAATGAAACCCAAATAAAAGCTCGCGCAGTGATCAAAGCGGTTGAATTATCATCAAACGGATTGATTTTGTGAGTTTTTAGGGTTTTTTTTGAAAAAAACACTTGCACGGATTTCAAGTTTTGCTAAACTGCACACCGTTCCGATACGAAACGTACGAAACACTAAGAAACGCCGGCATAGCTCAGTTGGTAGAGCAACTGACTTGTAATCAGTAGGTCCACAGTTCGAATCCGTGTGCCGGCACCATCTTAGAGAGTTTAAGTAGTCGAGTAAAGAACAACACTGAAGTAAGTGTAAATGGTGAGATTCCCGAGCGGTCAAAGGGAGCAGACTGTAACTCTGCCGCGTAAGCTTCGAAGGTTCGAATCCTTCTCTCACCACCAATTTTAAAACTTCGATCTAGTGTCTTACCAATATGCGGGAGTAGCTCAGTTGGTAGAGCGGCAGCCTTCCAAGCTGCATGTCGCGAGTTCGACCCTCGTCTCCCGCTCCATCGAAGTATTAAATGCTCTTATAGCTCAGTGGTAGAGCACTCCCTTGGTAAGGGAGAGGTCTCGAGTTCAAATCTCGATAAGAGCTCCAGATATACAGTTTAGTAGAAATTTCTACAAAGTTTTAAAGAAAGCAGGCTTATTAGTCTGCTTTTCAAGTATTTAAAGTGTCAATTTTTTTGGCGACAGGTCGATACTGAACAATCTTAGAATTGTGTTCGACGTAAACGAGGAAGATCTCATGGCTAAGGCTAAGTTTGAACGTAATAAGCCACACGTTAACGTGGGCACAATCGGTCACGTTGACCATGGTAAAACAAC
>NZ_JBWYIQ010000043.1:0-17290 GCF_056779795.1 Acinetobacter sp. ANC_7682
GAAATAGACGGAAACGCTTTGGTCTAAGAATGAATTTAATTGCTGGAATGGTGAATTGGATGCTCTTAAATTAACTTTCGCAAGAGATCTATTTTTTCTTGAACTACAAATCTGTAGACTAAGTTAAGTAAAAAAAGTGCGCTAGCTGAGTCTAATAGATTTTTTAAGTTCGCGAGATTTCTATTAATCTCACGATCATGCTTAATTTTATTATGGTGATTCCACCATAAAATTGTTTCATCGCTATCTATCTTATCAAATGGAGTGAATTTTAAAGATGTATATTTAATTTTTACGTCAGACTTTAAGAGAGATAGACTTTGTAGTTGTGTTTCATCTTTATAGTATTCACGAAAATCTCTAAAGTTGAATGAATTACCAATATTAGATGTACAAGCCTTAAAAATAGCTTCAATTTCAAAACAAATTGTAAGATACAAATTCATTATTTCTATAGAAAAAGTTTCATTGTTTCTAATGTCAAAATCTACGTGAGTACTAAATTCTTTTAGTTTTTTTTCTATATGTAGAAATCTATTCCAGTAGTTATCATGCATATGTATCCCCCTAAAGATATTATCCAAAATTGAAAAAAACTTTAACAATGATAACTTAAACTAAGATAATGTATGTTATACAAAGTTTCTTAACTTGTTCATGTAATTCATATTCTTAACTTGAAATGAACAACCCAAATATGATCATTTGAACTTTTTTACAATTTCTATGTTTTGAGATCGCTTATCGATCAATTTTCCACAGCTTTGTGTAGATAAATTAATTTAGCTCAGTTGTAATTATTTGAGCTAAAAATAGGGTATTTATTTCATTCATCAGTTGCTAGTAACAAATAATTCCAAAAAAAACCGAGTCATTGAACTCGGTCTTATTTATTAATAAGCAACGTATCAAGGCACTAGAATTTTCAATTCACGTAAAATCTTACACAATTGGATCATCGGCATACCCATTAAAGTTGTTTGATCCTGACCGATCATTTCTTCAAATAAGCTGATGCCCAAACTTTCACATTTGAAACTTCCAGCACATTGTAAAGGTTGTTCAAGTGCGACATAACGCTGAATTTCTTCAAGATTCAAATGCCTAAATTTGACCTTATAATGTTCAACAATGGTTTCTTCAAACCCAGATGAAGCGTGTTGAACACTCAAAGCTGTACTGAAATAAACAATTTTTCCTGAATTTGCTTGAAGTTGTTTGATTGCTTTTTCAGGAGATAAAGGTTTTCCAATAAATATATCAGGTGCGCCTTCACGCCAAGCTACCTGATCAGAACCAATAACGATCGCATCTGGATCTTTCTCAGCAAAATATTTTGCTTTTTCATATGCAAGTCGATAGGCAAGATCATCGGCATGGCTTTCCCCACGCGGAGTCTCATCGATATCGGGTGATATTTGTTCAAAATCGATATGTAATCGATTAAGTAGTTCCTTACGTGTCTGACTGCCAGAAGCTAAAATAATTCTTGCTGACGTTGAAGCAACATGATGATTCATTACACTGAGAATTCCATTAAAATGTCGATCGGGACATAAGCAAGTACTGATTGATGACAAGCCTGAAGTTTTAAATTCGGTGCCATATCATTCTGATAAGCTTCAACCCAGCGCGTCACACAAATACACCAGAAATCACCAGGCTTTAAACCGGGAAAACCAACTTCGGGTAGTGGTGTTGTCAAATCATTCCCAATTCGTTGCGAGAAACTTAAGAATTCAGACGTCATTTCGGCACAGACTGTATGTTGACCTAAATCAGAGGGCGCAGTGTGGCAAAAACCATTTCTGAAATATCCTGTAATAGGATCAAAACAACAACTGGCGAGCGGTTCGCCGAAAACATTTAAACGATTAATACTTGGATCTGGATGGATAGACATAGCAACACTTTGTGGTTCGACTCCATCTATCATAATCAAATCTAAAGATTTCTACAGCTTTTCTGAAATTTTACTCACCTTTTTTAGCATAATCATTTAGAATCTATGCGGTTTTGATATCTATAAAGTGAGCTATACATGAACTTTCAGCGTATGACTGACCTCGATTTAGCAGGTAAACGTGTTCTGATCCGTGAAGACTTAAACGTTCCTGTTAAAAATGGTGTGATTACGAGTGATGCACGTTTACGCGCTGCATTACCAACAATTAAAGCCGCTCTTGAAAAAGGCGCAGCAGTAATGGTTTATTCTCACCTTGGTCGTCCAGTTGAAGGTGAGCCTAAAGCTGAACAATCACTTGCACCTGTTGCTGCCTACTTAACTGAAGCATTGGGTCAAGAAGTTAAATTACTCACTGAATATTTGGATAGTGTTGAAGTTGCACCAGGCCAAGTTGTGTTACTCGAAAACTGTCGCTTTAACACAGGCGAAAAGAAAAATAATCCAGAGTTGGCAGCAAAATATGCAGCACTTTGTGATGTGTTTGTGATGGATGCATTTGGTACTGCACATCGTGCAGAAGCATCAACAGAAGGTGTGGCTCGTCTTGCTAAAGTTGCAGCAGCAGGTCCATTACTTGCCGCTGAATTAGATGCACTTGGTCGTGCGCTTCAGACGCCTGAAAAACCAATGGTTGCTATTGTAGCGGGTTCAAAAGTATCGACTAAACTAGATGTTTTAACATCGTTATCAGTTATTTGTGATCAGCTCATTGTCGGTGGTGGTATAGCGAATACATTCTTAGCAGCTGCGGGCTATAACGTTGGTAAATCACTTTGTGAAAATGACTTAATCGATACAGCTAAAGCAATTGCTGCGAAAGTATCGGTTCCATTGCCAACAGATGTTGTTGTTGCTGACGCATCAGAAATTAACTTTGATGACTTCCTTGGCTCATTAGCGGCAGCAAAAGCCGTAGTGAAAAAAGTTGAAGATGTTGCTGACAATGACATGATTCTTGATGTTGGTCCAGAAACAGCTCAAGCATTTGCTGAAATTTTAAAAACTTCAAAAACAATTCTTTGGAATGGTCCAGTAGGCGTATTTGAGGTTGATCAATTTGGTGAGGGCACGAAAGCGCTATCTTTAGCGATTGCAGAATCTGAAGGTTTCTCTATCGCCGGTGGTGGTGATACTTTAGCTGCGATTGATAAGTATGCAGTGGCTGACAAAATTGGTTATATCTCAACGGGTGGTGGTGCTTTCCTTGAATTTGTAGAAGGCAAGACATTACCAGCAGTCGCTGTTCTACTTGAACGCGCTTAATTGGATTTAAGAAAAAAGACCTTCTAAAAAGGTCTTTTTTTATGACTAATTTTCGTCATGAAAATGAAATAATTTTGAAATATTATGATCATAATCTGATTTATCATGCGGAATAACATTATGAAATTACAATTAGGCGTAATTGCACTATTGGCTGCTACTCTTGCTATGACGGCTTGTTCTAAACAAGAAAGTGCACCAGCTGCAGATCAAACATCAACATCAGAAGTTGCTGTTGAAGCATCAGATATTAGTGCTGAACAACAAGCGGCTATCGATGCTATTGATCAGCCATTACAAGATGAAAATAATACTGATGTTCCTGAAGAAGTTGCAAATGCACCTGCTGATCAAGCAACGGCGGAGTGATTTTCTACTTTAATAAGTATTAAATTGAAAATCTCCCTGCAATTGCAGGGATTTTTTATGAAATACTGTCAATTGTTGCTGAATTGAAACACAGGTCAGGTTAGAATATGGAGCATTACCTGGGAGGAAATTATGGCTCTTATTTCAATGCGCCAGCTCTTGGATCACGCCGCAGAACATAGTTACGGCGTACCAGCGTTTAACGTAAACAACTTAGAACAAATGCGCGCGATTATGTTAGCCGCAGATGAAACAAATTCACCTGTTATTGTTCAAGCATCTGCTGGTGCTCGTAAATATGCTGGTGCTCCATTCTTACGCCATCTTATTTTGGCTGCAATCGAAGAATGGCCACACATTCCAGTTGTGATGCACCAAGACCATGGTACTGATCCTGACGTTTGCCAACGCTCAATCCAATTAGGCTTTTCATCAGTAATGATGGATGGTTCATTAGGTGCAGATGGTAAAACACCAACAACTTATGATTACAACGTAGATGTAACTCGTCGTGTTGTTCAAATGGCACATGCGTGTGGTGTATCTGTAGAAGGTGAGATTGGTTGCCTAGGTAGCCTTGAAACTGGTCTGGCTGGTGAAGAGGATGGTGTTGGCGCTGAAGGTGTTCTAGATCATTCACAACTGCTTACTTCGGTTGAAGAGGCGACTCAATTTGTCGCTGATACTAACGTTGATGCGTTAGCAATTGCAGTTGGTACTTCACACGGCGCTTATAAATTTACGCGTCCACCTACAGGTGATATTTTAGCGATCGATCGTATTAAAGAGATCCACGCTGCACTTCCAAATACTCATCTTGTAATGCATGGTTCAAGTTCAGTTCCACAAGAATGGTTAGCGATTATTAACCAATACGGTGGTGACATCAAAGAAACTTATGGTGTTCCTGTTGAGCAGTTGGTTGAAGCAATTAAACACGGTGTACGTAAAATCAATATCGACACTGACTTACGTTTAGCTTCAACAGGTGCTATGCGTCGTATGATGGCTGAAAAACCAAGCGAATTTGATCCACGTAAATTCTTTGCTCAAACTGTTGAAGCAATGAAGCAAATCTGTGTAGATCGTTATACTGCATTTGGTACAGCAGGTCATGCTGACAAGATTCGCCCTATTTCTTTAGAGAAAATGGTAGATCGTTATAAATAATTAATAAAATTATTTATAATTTTAAAAGCCCACAGTGATTGTGGGCTTTTTCTTGAATAAAAAAACAAGAGCAAATTATGGAACTGATTTTTTCAGCAGCTTTGTGCAGCGTACTAGTATCGATTTTATTGAAGTTTAGTAAGTCTCGTGGATTTGATGTCATGCAAATGATTGCATGGAATTATGCTATCGCCACGATACTCTGTTTTTTTTGGTTTAAGCCAGACCTCAACCAAATATCATTAACCTCCACACCTTGGTGGCTTATTGGGTTGTTGGGGATAGCATTACCCTCAATATTCTTGCTGCTCTCCAAATCACTTGATCAAGCTGGAATTATCAGAACTGAAATCGCGCAAAGATTATCCGTTGTTCTTTCATTGTTGGCAGCCTATTTTCTTTTCCAAGAAAAATTTAGCACCCTGAAATTGATTGGTATTGCATTGGGTTTGAGTGCAATTGTTTTGATCATTTTTTCTAAAACATCGAAACCAACATTGCAAACAAAAAAAGCAGGAATGTATTTGCTCGCAGTTTGGCTTGGCTATGCACTCGTAGATGTTCTGTTAAAATACAGTACAAGTTTAGGGTTAAAATTTGCAGTCAGTTTAAACTTGATGTTTGTGTTTGCTTTCATTATTTCCATGGGATATTTGTCCCTGCGTCAAACATCATGGACAGTGCAAAATTTTCTTGCTGGACTAAGTTTAGGTGTATTGAATTTTGCCAATATTGCACTTTATGTGAAAGCACATATGTTGTTAAAGGATTCACCTGCAATCGTATTCGCTGGTATGAATATTCTAGTCGTAGTGTTAGGTGTGATCGCAGGTATATTAGTTTTTAAAGAAAAAATAACCCTAAAAAACAGCTTAGGTATTCTGTTAGCGATCACAGGAGTGTTGTGTTTAGCATTCGCAATTTAACTGTGAACTTGCATACACTCTGTTTAATCATATAGTCGATAGATTCCACTAAAGCGCTCACAGCCTGTTTGCTCAGTTGAGACAATCAGTAATGATTTTTGATATTTGAGTTTGTACTGACAATCATGCTCATTATCAATAATTTCGTGTTTGTTTTGAGTGGTTGTATAAGCCAATAATGGGATGGTCTGGGTTTCTAGGCGATTGTTAGGGCTACGATAAGCAATACCTTCAATTTTAACGCGATCCTTGCTCAATTGATGAATCTTAAGGTGTACAGGTTGCGCTGCAATTTTACCTTGTTCAAACTTAATGTAATGTTGAGTGAGTGTTTGATTCATCGACATGTAAAAGTTTAAATCATCAATGCGTTGATTGATTTGTAATGACACACAATTTTTATTTTTACACTGCTGCAGTCGATTCAGCCAAAGCTGTTGTGTATCTTGAATTAATCGAGTTGGTGCATCGGTAACTAAGTAGGATGTTAAAAAGCGTTCATTCAATTCATCTCTCAAAGATGAAAAATCAACAGCACAAATCATGGAATTTTTAAAACTTGATTGAGGCTTATCGCATTGAATAAGTTGTGCCTGTGCGACAGAAACACTGCTTAATCCAATGAAAAAGATAGAAATTAAAGGTTTCATCCAACTTGATACGCTTTTTGACAACATCATCGCTTATACTTTCAAATGTTTGCGCATCTACTATAGCGAACAAGAATCAAAGAATACAAGATTTCATTTTCAAAAACTGTGTAAAGGAGTTCAATGTGAGCTTAGCTATTCGTATAGGTCAAGGTATTGATGTTCATGCTTTTGAGGAAGGCGATTATGTCACATTGGCTGGTATTCGTATTCCGCATACACATGGTTTGAAAGCACACTCTGATGGAGATGTAGTTTTACATGCACTTTGTGATGCATTTTTGGGTGCTTTAGCGCTCGGTGATATTGGACAGCACTTTCCAGATACTGATGAACAGTTCAAAGGCGCGGACAGTAAGGTTTTATTAAAGCATGTTTATCAGTTGATATTGGATCGTGGTTATCAACTGAATAATGCGGATATTACAGTGGCTTGTGAGCGTCCAAAATTAGCGAAACATAATTTAGATATGCGTCAAAGTATTGCAGATGTACTTGATGTGGATATCAATCAGATTAGTATTAAAGCCACCACCACTGAAAAATTAGGATTTACTGGTCGTCAGGAAGGAATCCTGTCTACAGCGACCGTATTAATTAGTCATCAATGAGCAATTTTGATCATTCAAAGTTTTGCGCTTTCATCAAAGAGGCTTGCAGTTCTTGAGTAGCTTTACGTCCTTGCAACTGTAAGCCGACCGCGTGCATTAAGCCAGTCCAAGTGTTGTTGGGTTCCCATACTTGGTGTAATAGCTCATGTGCAGTAGGTAAATCCATATTCATATAATGTAGTCGGTACAGATAGATTAATGAACTACATTGATGATTTTCGGTGCAATGTATCCAGACCATTTTCTCTTTAACGAGATGGTCGATCAGATCGAGCACAAATAAACATTGATCGTCATGTGGAAATTCTGGATCAATAGGGATTTGGATGTAGTTAAGACCAATTTCAGCACTCAAGCGATCTTCATGATTTAAGTTCGGTGTAGCATCATTAAAAGCGAAATTAATGATGGTATCGATACCATAGGCTTTAATCGATTTAAGTTGTTCTTCGTTTGGCTGACCTGAGCTAAACAAATGCTCATGAACAAATTGAAAATGGGGAATTGAGCTAAGTTCTTTTTCGAGTTGATCCATGATTTAACCTTATAAAAAAACGCCATCGTGTGATGGCGTTTTATCTGATTAACGTTGTGGTAGAACGTCTTTCAAAGCTGCATCCATTTCCAACAAAACTTTTTCAGTTGTTTCCCAATCGATGCATCCATCTGTAACAGACTTACCATACTCTAAATCGCAAAGATTTGCAGGAATATCTTGGCGGCCACCTTTTAAATGACTTTCAACCATAATACCTACGATCGATTTATTGCCATCTAAAATTTGTTCAGTGATATTTTTTAGAACCAATGGCTGAAGGTATGGGTCTTTATTAGAATTGGCATGGCTCGCATCAATCATGATCTTGTTGCTTACTTTTGCTTTCGCTAATGCATTTTCAGCTTCTGCTACAGAACCAGCATCATAATTCGGTTTGCCATTACCACCACGTAACACGACATGGGCATATTGGTTACCTTTAGTACGAATGACCGAAACTTGACCTTGGTCATTTAAGCCAAGGAAACTATGACCATGTTTTACAGATTGCATCGCATTGGTCGCAACAGTGAGACCACCATCCGTACCATTTTTAAAGCCAACTGGAGATGATAAACCTGAAGACATCTCTCGGTGTGTTTGGCTCTCTGTTGTACGTGCACCGATTGCTGACCAAGAAATTAAGTCTTGGTAGTACTGTGGAGAGTTTGGATCAAGCGCTTCAGTTGCGCATGGCAGACCTTTCTCATTGAGTTCAAGCAATAATTTACGACCTAAACGTAAACCTTTTTCAATGTTGAAAGAGTCATTCATGTCAGGGTCATTAATTAAGCCTTTCCAACCCACTGTTGTACGAGGCTTCTCGAAATACACGCGCATGATGATATAAAGCGTGTCTTTCACTTTTTCGCTTAAAACTTTTAAACGATCAGCATAATCATGAGCTGCTGCAGGATCGTGAATAGAGCACGGTCCAATGACTACGAATAAACGTTTGTCGTTGCCATCTAAGATATTACGTACAGTTTCACGACCTTTTAGGACTGTTTGGTATGCCTTATCAGTTAACGGTAATTCTGTTTTTAATTCAGCAGGAGTAACAAGAGGCTGAATGCTTTGTACATTCACGTCATCAATGTCGTTTTGGGTGATAGAATTTGACTGTAAAGTATTCATTGCCGTCACTGGTTCGTTTTTACAAGAAAATGTTCAATCTATTGAATATAGCATGATTCAGTAGATCATTTGTTATCAAAAAGTTGAATGGATTTAATAAAAAAAAGTAATGAAATTGTCTTTTTGGTATTAATCAGAGTTTCTACTTGTATTGTATAGAATGATTTAATTTTTGAAAATTATTAAATTGAATAAATCATTTAATTTCACCTCAGTGAATTATACAGCTTCACTGAGGTTACAGTTTGAACATGATATTAAATTAAGACTGGGCTTGAGTTGAGGTTTCAATAACTGCATCAGGTGTGGTCACAGGTTTCGCTTTGACTGGATTAAGCATGAAGTTAACACCAATGGCAAATAAGGTGATGCCCAATACCTTGCGAATAATTTTTTCAGGTAAATGTGAACTCACCAACGTACCAACGATGATTGCAGGAATCGATCCGACTAAAAGCCACATTAATAAATTGAAATCCACATTACCTGAATTCATATGCCCCATACCTGCCACGAGTGTCAGCAAAACTGCATGGACAACGTCAGAACCAATAATTCTAATCATAGGTAAGTTTGGGAACATAATGATCAGCGCCATAATGCCGAATGCACCCGCGCCAACTGAAGATAAGGTCACAAAAATACCCAATACAATACCCATTAAAGCAATATATAAACGCTTCTGCTTTAATTTTTCTCGAGTTAATTCGACTTCCTCTTCAGTAACTTCTTTGGAGAATTTTTTGAAGAATTTTTCTACCTGGGTACGGAATACAATTGAAATACCAGTAATGGTCAGCATAAAGCCTAAAACCATCGTGAGAATGGCTTTGTAATGTGTAGATTGACTCAAATAGTTGTCTAAAACCCAAGTTGTGGCTAAAGAGGCTGGAATACTTCCGATCGCGAGCCAAATGACGATGGGCCAAACAATATTAAGTTTTTTTGCATGTACAAAAGAGCCGCAAAACTTAGAAATCGCGGCATAAAGTAGATCTGTACCAATCGCAATATGTGGTTCAATTTTAAATAAACCAATTAAGATAGGAGTCATAAGTGATCCGCCACCTACGCCAGTAACCCCTACACAGAAACCAACTAAAACACCTGCTAAAATATATTCAATAGAACCGTACATCGTTTATGCTACTTATCAGAAAACCGGCATATCTTATGATTTTTGAATATAAGCTGTTGTCTTGATTATTCATTTACTTATTCAAAAATAAGATAAAGCATTACTAAGTTAAGATATTTCAAGAACTCAATCTGTTATGAGATGCTTATGTTAAGATACTTGTAGAGCATGAAAGAGGATATTCATTTGCAAAATCGAAAACTTAAAATTGGCATTGTGGTTGGTGAAGTTTCAGGTGATACCTTAGGCGCCAAATTAATACGTCGTTTTCGAGAGCAGGGAATTGATGCTGAATTTGAAGGAATTGGCGGTCCTCAAATGATTGCAGAGGGTTTTAAAAGCTATTATGCGATGGATATTCTATCGGTGATGGGAATTGTTGAAGTATTAAAAGATATTAAAAAACTTTTTGCGGTTCGAGATGGCTTGGTTGATCAATGGACTAAACAACCTGTTGATATTTTTATAGGGATAGACGCACCAGATTTTAACTTACGCTTAGCAAAAAAAATAAAGCAAAAATCGTTGCCAATTAAGACTGTTCAATATGTGAGTCCTTCAGTTTGGGCATGGCGTCAAGGTCGTGTTCATGGTATCAAAGCCACAATTGACTTGGTGCTTTGTTTATTCCCATTCGAAAAAACTTTTTATGATCGATTTAATGTGCCAGCGGTATTCGTTGGACATCCTCTCGCCAATCAACTACCGTTGGAAAATCCTATACTTGATGCAAAGCAGGCGCTTGGTTTAAATCCTGAACAAAAACATATCGCGTTACTGCCTGGAAGTCGTCGTGGTGAAATTGATAAGTTAGGGCCGCTTGTATTAGATGCAGCGAAGATTGTCCATCAAAAATATCCTGAGTATCAATTTTTAATTCCAGCCATCAATGATGCTCGTAAACAACAAATTGAGCAGATCCTAATAGGTTATCCAGATACGCTCAAAGATAATATCAAGTTAATGGAAAATATTGACGCGGAATCTAAAATAGGTCGGATGGTCATGGACGCCAGTGATATTGTGGCGTTGGCATCGGGTACTGCAACACTTGAGGCGATGTTATTGCATCGTCCTATGGTGACTTTTTATAAATTAAATAGTTTGACCTACTGGATTGCGAAACTTTTAGTGAAGATTTCTTACTATTCTTTACCTAATATTATTGCAGGTAAAAAAGTAATTCAGGAGTTAATCCAGAATGATGCAACTCCAGAAAACTTAGCACATGAGATTGAGTTGTTGATGAATATCGAAAACTCAAAAATACAATCTATGCAATTGTTGACGATGCACAAGCAATTATTGTCGGATGAAAATGAAGATCCAGTGCACGCAATTCTATCTATCCTTTAAAAAAAAGCCTCATATTGAGGCTTTATTGATTTTGCATTATGAATCAGCACGAATTTTTAATTCATAACCCGTATATTTGCGTATATTGATTACACCTGTGTCCATAATCAGATATTGTCCTTTGATACCGTGCAGTTTTCCACGTATAACTGGTGTTTTGTCTAAGTTATGCGATTTAATTTTTTCAGGATATTGATCGACAGGATAAATGAATTCACGAGGAAGTTCGTTTTCTAAAATCTCTACATTTTCATTGAAATCTAGGCTCATGCTGAACTCATCTCGAATGGTTTCAATTTGAGGTTCAAACTCCGTGAGCAATTCATCTCTGATCTCTAACAAATTTACCTTTTCCGCTTCACCTTTCAGCAATTTTCTCCAGTCTGTTTTATCAGCGACTTGCGTACCAAACATGACTTCAAGTTGTCCTGATAGCCGACGAGAGCCCACTTTCATAATAGGTAAAGCTTGGGTAGCCCCTTGATCTAGCCAACGTGTTGGCATTTGACCTAAACGGGTAATGCCAACCTTTAATGCACTTGAATTGGCAAGATAGACAATATGGGGTTGAAAGCATACTTCTTGAGCAAAGCTTTCTTCACGACAAGTCCCTAAATGGTAATGGCATGTTTCTGGCTTCATAATACACATATCACAGGCTGCTTTCGTTTTCATGCATTTAAAGCAGTGACCTTGGGAGTATGATTTTGGTGTTTTATTCCCACATGAAACACAGTAAATTTTGCCGGTCCATTCAATTTCAATTTCTTGACCTAAGTTGAACGGGAGATTGATTTCTGAACGATCTAAAATAAATTTATATTCAACATTTGCCTGTTGTGTTTGTTGTTCAGTTACACTTAGGTTGGTTAAACCAGCGTGCATTTTATGACAAATGCCCTGTAATTCCATGCTTTAATCTCACTCAAATAAGGTGCAGCTCATGGCTGAGAAAAATGTCATCACGTCAATGCTAGACGATTTATCTAAAGAACAGCCAATTCAAACTGCCGTATGTCTTGGTCAGGATCTCAGCCAAGACTATGCTCAAACAATCCAATGGAATCATTTTAACGTAACTGAATTTTTAATGCTTCCTTTTCAGCAACGCTATGATCTAGGTGTTGTGATTTTAAATAGTGAACAGATGGATAAACTATCAACCCATCATAAATCACAAATGTTGGTAAAACTGCGTGATTTAATGGCAAAAAGAATCGTCGTGTTGAGTCATATTGCAGATGAGCAATTGTTAAGAAGTCTGGGATTCAAGCAACTCATTGAGAAAAAAAATACAGAGCAAGATTTCGCCTTATGGCAATTCAATATTTTGAATTATAAGCATGTGCCAGATTGGTTTAATTCTAAGTTTTGGGCTAATCCAGAAAATTGGAATAAGTTTCGATGGTAATGGCAAACTTTGAGTTTATCAAAACACAACAATTTCAATGTACAAAGCCATGTTTTTAACGATATGCTGATTCATGAAAATAAGAATCTAAAGGTGTCTTGATGACAAATTTAAGTAATATCGTTGAAATTTTAGCGAAACAGGCCTTAGGCGGTAATCCACAATCTAATCAATCGGGATTGGGTGGTGTACTTGGTTCTGTACTCGGGAGTTTAACGGGACAAAATAATCAGACCAATCAAAACCAACAACAAGGTGGATTGGGAGGGATTTTGGGATCTGTACTTGGTGGTTTATCGGGTAGTCAACCAGGTGGTGTAGGCAAATCATCAGGTCTAAACGCTCAAACCTTATTAATCGCAGTAGTTCCTTTAATTCTCAATTGGATTCAAAAAAATGGCGGTTTGCAAGGTGCACTTGATCAACTGAAAGGTCAGGGTCTGACGAGTCAAGTGGATGATTGGGTTTCAACTGGTCCTGGCGAAAATGCCAATGTCAGCACGCAACAGGTTCAAAATTTATTTGATCAGCAAGATGTAGAGCAAGTTGCACAAGAAGCGCAAGTTCCTAAACAGGATGTATACAGTGCGATTTCTTCAGTCTTACCACAAATTATTGATTCGCTTACACCTCAAGCAAATAAGACCGATCCACAAGAAGCGAATTCAGATATACAAAATGTGTTGAATCTTGTATCAGGATTTTTAAAGAAATAAAGTGAAATTAATTTGAGTTGAAAAGCCGAATGTATGTCACATCCGGCTTTTTTTATGCAATCTATCAAAGTATGTAAGTGGAATAAAATTTAAACGATTGATATATTTCATAAAGAAGCATAGGACATGCTGAATAAAACAAAAATCATTGAGGGAGAAATTCATGATCCGTAAGGAGCATTTAATCACTGCTTCGTTGTCCTCGATTAAGGCAACCTATCAACAACTTTCATCCGCGCCACTTGCCATGAGACAAGGAGAATATAAGGCTCAGTTTATTGGTCCTTGGTGGTTAAGAGTGTCTGCAGCACCGAGTTTATTTTTAAGTGGATTGGGGGGATGGTTTGGGAAAAAATTCATCAATCAAAATTTAGTCACTAATATTTTACTCAATCGCGGGCAGAGAAGTGAAAAGCTTCAAATGGAGTGTCTAGAAGAGGCGTCTTTGATTGATGGAAAACAAACGATCGCCTTGTATTATGGCAAGACAGCACCAATTCCATGGCGTTGGGTTGTTGATGAGTTAAGACAGCTTGATGAACATACGATGTTGTGTATGACTATCATTAATCTTCCTTTTTTAAAGCATTTTTCATTTCCATTTATTCTAAGTCGTGATGTATGAAATCAAAATTTGAATATGATGTCATTATTGTAGGTTCAGGCTTTGGTGGAAGTGTATCTGCGCTAAGATTGTCTGAGCTTGGATTAAAAGTAGCTGTGCTAGAGCAGGGAAGAAGGCTCACTGAAGATGATTTACATCGAGCAAGTCGGAGTTCTAAATACTTAAATTGGGCACCGACGTTAGGGATGAAGGGTTTTCTTGCACAAGACGTATTCCAACATATGGGTGTGGTTCGAGGGGTTGCCGTTGGTGGTGGCAGTGTTGTTTATGCTGCTGTGTTGTTAAAACCAGGTCAAAAGTTTTATCGTGATCCAACTTGGAGTCATTTGTCAGAAGACTGGGAGAGGGAATTACAACCGCACTATCAGATGGCTCAGTCCATGCTAGGTGTAAGTTTAAATCCATATAAAGATCAGCAAGATGAGTGGTTAAAACAAACAGCAGAACAAATGGGTTCTGGAGATAGTTTTGACACTGTACCACAGGGAATTTACTTTGGTGATCCTCATCAATGGGTGAGTGATCCGCTTTTGAATGGTCAAGGTCCCGAACGAATAGGCTGTAATCAGTGCGGAAATTGTATAACGGGGTGTGCGCAGGGTGCGAAGAATAGTTTGGATAAAAACTATTTATATCTTGCAGAGAACAATGGAGTTGAGATTATTCCAGAAACCAAAGTAACTCATCTTTCACATGTTGATGGAAAATATATCATTCATACATATCAGTCATTTAACTCCAAAGAAAAACAAGATTACTCTGCGAAACAGGTCATTCTATCCGCAGGTGTTATAGGAACTGTTGAAATTTTGTTTGCTTCAAGAGATGTGTTTAAAACCTTACCGAATATTTCTGGTCAGTTAGGTGAACATATTCGAACCAATAGTGAGGCGATTGTTGCGATCTCTAATAATGATAAAACAATAGATTTAACGAGAGGGACGACCATTTCCAGTCATTTTCATGCAGATGACAAAACACATATTACTCAGAATCGATTTCCAGCAAGTTATGAGTTTATGAAGTTTTATATGGGACCACTGGTCAATGGCGATCAACCTGTAAAACGTGCACTCCATGTTTTAAAGCATTTTTTTCTGCACCCCTTTGTTTCAACTCGATCATGGCGTTCTAAAAACTGGCATAAACGTGTCACTGTATTAACCGTCATGCAACAGGCAGACAATCAAATACGATTTGTATATGGACGTACTGCACTCAGAGGTTTTAGGCGTTTTTTGAAAACGCAGGTTTCAGTTGGAGAAAGAGCGCCGTCTTTTATACCGTTAGCAAATGAAGCTGCAGAAAAATTTGCTGAAGTAAGTGGTGGTCAAGCACAGAATAATATATTGGAAAGTATGGGGCACTTATCTGTTACAGCGCATATATTGGGTGGTGCAGTTATGGCTGAGGATTCCTCCAAAGGTGTGATTGACTCTAATCATCAGGTTTTTGGCTATCAAGGCTTATATGTGGTTGATGGGAGTGCGATTCCTGTGAATGTTGGTGTTAATCCGAGTTTGACCATTACGGCATTAGCTGAGCGATTTGCAGAAAAATATAAAATTAGTCATTTCGATAAAGTGTCATAAATCCACCATCATAATGTCATAGCTTCGTTGAATACTCTTGGTTTAAAAAAAGGAGTATTCAAATGAAGAACAAGATAAAAATAACAGGTCTTCTATTAACGACATCGTTATTGCTAAGTAGTTGTGGTGGAGATGACCAAAAATCTAATCCTAATATTACACAACCCTCAGAGTTGAAAATTCTTCATATTAATGACCATCACTCCCATTTAGATGGTGAAGAGCTTAGCTTTAATTTCGATTTAGGTCATGGTGAAGAACAACTAGTCGTTTCGCGTGGTGGATTTTCTCGTGTAGCAACATTTATGAATCTAATGGCAGAAAATCAACAGAATGTAGTGAAAATTCATGCTGGTGATGCGATAACAGGAGATTTGTATTACAACCTCTCAAATGGAAAAGCTGATGCTGAAATGATGAATACAGTGTGTTTTGATACTTTCACCTTGGGAAATCATGAATTTGATGCAAAAGATCAAGGCTTAAAAGATTTTATTGGTTTTTTAGACGAAGGACAGTGTAAAGAGCGAACAGAGATTCTTTCTGCAAATGTTGAATTTGGGGTGAGTTCACCTTTATATCAGACAGATCGGATTCAAAAATCTATTGTTATCGAGCGCGATGGGGAAAAATATGGAATTGTGGGACTTACCATTGCATCAAAAACTAAAAATTCCTCTCAACCAAATCAAGACACATTATTCCATGATGAAATTACAGTAGCTCAAAATGAAATTAATCAACTCAAAAAACAGGGAATTAAAAAAATTATTTTACAAACACATGTAGGCTATGAACTAGATCAAAAATTAGCACAAGAGCTTACGGATGTGGATGTGATTATTGGAGGCGACTCTCACACATTGTTTGGACCTCATATATTAGAAAAGTATGGTATGTCTCCTGTGGCTGCCTACCCATTACAATTGAAAAATAAAAATGGCGAATCTGTTTGTGTTGCTCAAGCATGGCAATACAGTTATGTGGTTGGTGAACTTAACGTAAAATTTAATGCAGATGGTGCGGTTAAAAGTTGTGTGGGCACACCGCATGTATTAATTGGCGATGATTTTAAACGTAAGCAAAATAATGAAAGAGTCAGTGATCAAGAAAAAAAATATATAGAACATCAATTCGAAAAAGAACGAGCTCCTTTTTCTATTATTAAAGAAGATCAAAATATTTTGAATGTCTTAGAGCCCTATAAGCAATCTAAAAAATTATTTGCAGCCAAAATTGTTGGGCAGGCAGTTGATAATTTATGTTCAAGACGTGTGCCGGGAACTCAATTTGATCGCTCACGATCATCTTTAGGTGATGTGTGTAATTTGAATGCGCATGTCGATGCCCATGGTGGTGATATTCAACAAATGGTTGCCGAAGCATTTCTTAAACAAGGCAAAGAATATTTTAATGCTGATATTTCATTTCAAAATGCAGGTGGAGTAAGAGTTGATTTGGCGAAAGGAAATATCACGGTAGCAGATATCTACCAAGTCTTACCTTTCAAAAATACGCTCGTTCAATTGAATATGACTGGTCAAGAAATTAAAGATACGCTTGAAGATGCCATTTCAGGCGTGATTGAACAAAAAAATACTGGAAGTTATCCGTATACGGCTGGATTAACTTGGCAAGTTGATATGACGCAGCCTATTGGAAAGCGTATTACAAATATTCAAGTCAGAAATGGGTTTGACCAGTTTGTGCCATTAGATTTAAATCAGTTATCTCTGTACACGACAAAAATAGATAACTCATTGAAATAATGTCACAATAATTGTTTTCTAACGACGAATACTATGACACATCTCAATGAGTT
>NZ_JBWYIQ010000044.1:0-17221 GCF_056779795.1 Acinetobacter sp. ANC_7682
GATCACTTTTTAGCCAATTTTATTGGCAAGAAGTATCAAATTTGCTCAAAAAGAAACCGACATGTTTCAAAGTCGGTTTTTTGCTGTTTTTCGGGGTGGGTGAAAATTTTTAAGTTATTGATTTTAAATAATTATTTTGATTGCTTTTTATTGCGTATAACAGCCATTATGTTAAATCAGGTTTAAAACTTAATATCATGTGAATTAAAGTAGGTCGGATCAAACTCTATCTCTCCTATTTCATCCTCGATAATTTGCATGTAATCGTCATATCTTGGATGTTTAGGGTCTTGTAATGCATCTAAAATATCAAGATATCCAAAAATTCCTCCAATATCTTCAAATGGAGCATGATTTTGACCATCTATACAACATGGATATTTTTTATTTAAATCAGGAGATTGTCTGCTTTCTACAGTAATCAAATGTTCCCAACAATCGCCAAAATCATATGTATATATAATTTTTTTACCTACACGTAGAACTTCTTTCAATTTTTGTCTTTTATTGATCTTTTCATGCTTAATAGTCGTGAATTCATGTAAATGGCTATCTTCCCAATCAAAAGCAGATTGAATTGCCTTATGGAGCCTAGATAAAGTAGCTGCCGATGAAATTTGAATAGTTCTCCAGATTTCAGGATCACTACCTAGCAGACTAATTTTTAATTGAAAAACTTCATCAGAAGATTTGAGCTTTACAGTTCCCATAACAGCCTAGTTCTCAAAAAATAGTTTTAGTAAATCTAAAATTAACATAATACGCGTTATGCGAAATTAGAAAAATGAGTTTATTGCACTGATATTTATCTGTTTTTTAAATTTTAGACCTGGGTTGGTGCCCAGGTTTTTTTATTGCGTATAACAACCATTATGTTAAATGGGTAGTGATTTGGTGGATTTTTCAGACTCTGGTTTGAAAAATCCATTTAAAATTAATTAAGCTGTTGTAATTTTTCATATAAATAATCAATAAATAATCTAACTCTCTTAGGTATATAATTTTTTTTGTAATAGACAGCATGGATTTTTTGCTCATGAATCTTTATTTCATCTTCAAATAAAGCAATTAATTTACCTTCTTTTATATCCTTTAAAATTAAAAATTCAGAGAGACAAGCGATTCCTACGCCTTGTAAAGCAAGTTGACGAACACTTTCGCCATTAGAAGCTGTAATAGATGGTGAAGTTTTATATAGTTGATCATTTATATAAATTGGCCAATTATTTAAATGCAAAGGATGGCTAAATCCTAATAATCTATGTTGATTTAACTCAATAATAGATTTTGGTAAGTTATTTTTTTTGAGATATTCAGCGCTAGCAACGATATACAAACGACTTTTATATAATAATTTTGCATAGAGACTTGAATCTTCTAGATCACCAAATCGTATAGCAACATCTATTTTATGCTCTAATAAATCAATTACATGATCATGACTAGTTAGTTCAATACTGATTTTTGGATATCGTTCTATAAACTCTGGTATTAATGGAATAATTACATGCAATACAAACGGTGTTGCTGAATCTATTTTAATTAAGCCTGTAGGTTCAGTACCTGGATTAATTAACAACTCTTCAGCTTCATTCAAATCAGAAAGTAATTTTCTTGCTCTTTCTAAAAAAATTTTTCCATCATAGGTAAGATTAAGGCTACGGGTTGTACGTTCGATTAATTTAACATTTAATTTTTTTTCGAGGCGTTGTAATGTGCGACTGATAGCAGATGTTGTTTGATTTAATTGTTCTGCTGTTTTCACTATAGAGCCACAATCAGCGATCGTAACAAATACTAAAAGTTCATCAAATGTAGATTTCATATCTAAGTAAATCATTAATAAAAAATCATTTTTAATTATATATTAATTTTAATTATTAACAATTAATCAATAATGTTTTGTTAATAATTGCATTTATGTTGATGGATCTTAAATTTATATTGTACTTCTCTATTCAATTTGGGATGAAGATGAATAATATTTTAATTATCAATGGTGCTAAAACTTTTGCTCATTCTAATGGTGAATTGAATGATACCTTGACAATTTTAGCAGAAGAAGTGTTAACCAAATTAGGTCATAAAGTTAAAGTTACGCGTGCTGATAGTGCTTTTGATCCAAAAGAGGAGGTAAAAAAATATCTTTGGGCTGATGCTATTATTTATCAAATGCCAGGCTGGTGGATGGGTGCACCATGGACAGTAAAAAAATATATTGATGATGTATTTACTGAAGGTCATGGTCATATATACGCTAATGATGGTCGTTCACGTTCGGATACTTCTAAAAAATATGGTTCGGGAGGCTTAATGCATGGCAAAAAATTTATGCTGTCATTAACTTGGAATGCACCTGCTGAAGCATTTACTGATCCAAAACAATTTTTTGAGGGGAGAGGTGTAGATGGGGTTTATTTGCCTTTTCGAAAAGCCAATGAGTTTCTTGGTATGCAAAGCATGTCAACATTTATTGCTCATGACGTCATCAAAGCACCAAACTTACCACAAATAAAAGATGACTATCGCCAACATTTGATCCGTAATTTTTCTGCATCAGTGATATAGAGGTAAATGATGTTAACAATTATTGCTGAAATTAAAGTAAAACCCGGTTCAAAGCATCTGCAACATGTAATCAATTCATTCAAGGAGATCACACCAACAGTGTTTGAAGAAGATGGTTGTTTTGGCTACGAATTACTTATTAATCATGAGAGTCATGCGTCTTATCAGGTGCCATTGAAAAATACAGTCGTTATGTTGGAAAAATGGAAAAGTATCAAACATTTAGATGCCCACCTTGCAACCGTACATATGCAAGAACATCACTTTAAGATAAAAGATGATGTTCTTGGTGTTGATATCCGAATTTTAGAGAATGGATTTTAATCAAATTATTATATTCATTTATGAGTTTCTCTAAAATTAACATAATACACCTTATGCGAAATGCTTTATAATTCCGCTTACAAATCAATGCTGTAGTTCCTTTTTTGCCCAACCTCCCCAAGGTGGGCTTTTTTTATTATGATTTTTCACGTTCCACGCTTATTATTTAATCAAAGTTTCACGACTTTGATTAGATCAATTGAATAATCAGGATGCCTGGGCTTTTTCTTTTTGGCGTTTATTTAGGTCTTTCTTTAGCGCCTTTTTATCCTGGTAAGACGCAATCAGCATGATTGGGATCAGTACAGGAGCAACCACAATACCCAGAGCAATATCTTTCAATTTTGGCATGACCTTTCTCCCTTATAACTCAATCATTATCAAATACGGCATTCAGCACACGGCCAAATAAACTACGTTTTTTAGGTTCTGGTTCAACATGCTCAGGAAGATGGATCCGTTTACTCTCGGAAGTAGTCAATTCGTCATAGTTAGAGTCAGTCTGTGACCGAGGATCCGTTGCTATATTTGAATTTGTAGATTCATTTAGCTTATCAATATTTTCTTGTTGTGACTGTTCTAAGGTGCCTTTAAACTCAATTCTATGAGTAAGATCTTCAATATGTTGCATCAAAGACTTTTCTCTTTGATTTGCTAAATCTAACTGATTTTTTAGTAAAGAAATCTGATCTTTTAATAGATTTTCGACTTCGGATTGAACGTGTACCTGTACATCCTTCTGAACTTGTTCAGTACGTGTACTGGACTGAACACCGACTGGGTTGCCATAAACTCTGATAAGTTCAGATAAGTCTATTAGACCATCATTATCTCTTGATAATTCACCATTTTTTAAAGCCTCATATATTGTTGTCCGTGATTTTTTAAAGGCTTTACTTGCGTCCATAACGCTAAATTTTGTAGTGTTCAATACAATCCCTCTGTTCATGTACAAGGATGTTCAGGTGAGTATATTGCTGAACATTATCTTTATTTTGTTTGAAAGCCAACCTTTACTAGATATGGATATAGTTCTTTAAATTTTTCAGCATCTAATAGCATTTCGGCAATTCGTACGGCAAATTGCGGATAGCTTTCGGTGCCTTGAGAATACTTACTCATTTCAGGCAGTTCTGACAATTTGTTAGCAAATAAATGACGCTGAGCATCTGTTAACTTGGTGAAAATATCTAAGGTGTTTTGATCTCTAGCTTCTAGATTTGGTTTGTTAACGTTTTTCTTTTGCTTGAATGAGAATGAAAAGCCATAAATTGAACGCCCTTTTTTATGCTGCTCATACTTAACAGTGATATCTGTAAACTCATTAACTTGAGCTATAGCTAGATGTAAGACTCTGTCTTTAAAGTTCCCCATTCTTGTGTACTCATCATCAAGCACACCAATTTTTTTTCTAAACTCTTCAAGTTCTATAACAGGAGTTTGGCCAGTGCTACGCCATGCGATCAATAATTCATATAGGCGTACAGCATAAGCACTACTGAGATTACTAACTTGCTGTAATTCATACTTAGTGAACTGTTCTTCGAGTTTAGTAATTAATGGAACAATAGCAGGTGCAAAAATTAACTTAACAGTCGCTTCAGCATCAATATAACGAATCTCACTAACCCATCGGCTTAGTACGTTTTCAATGTTTCCTCGTTTATTCATCTCTTGATAGCTAAATTGTCTAGCAAATAAATCTTTTGAAGCATCCTTTAATGCTTGATAGGCAGTCTGTCTTGCAACATTGAATTGATTGATATAACTCTCTGCATGGACTTCTAAAGGGTTGTTTGCATTAATGCCTTTACCACTTTCTCTTGCTTCAACAATAGCTAAAAGAATAAGTCGCTGTTCAACTAGATCTAGGTTATAGCTTGCGTTAATTAAAGCATTATCTTTTACAACTAGATCTCGCATGTTATTAGTCTACTTTTTTATTTCTGAATATAAATCTATATAAAATATTATGTAGTTAAATGCAAGGTAAACGTAGTTAAATCTACAAAAAAAAATAAGTAGTCTTATGGTAGGTAAACGTAGTCATATTGGTAGGTAAACGTAGTCATATTGGTAGGTAAACGTAGTCATATTGGTAGGTAAACGTAGTCATATAACCCTTGAAAGCATTGTGAACAAAGGCTTTCAGTATATCTAAAAGCATTTAAAAGTATTAAAAATAATTAAAAGCCCAGGTCATGAAAAATTGCCCTTGATTTTCGCTTCGCTCAAACTCTATTGAACTTCGCTTTCGCTCAGTTCGTCGGGGCAATTTTTGGTTAATACCATCTGGAATTCAATAAAAAGCAAAAGCAACTCGGAATTCGCTTCGCTCATGAGTTTTTTATGCTCGCTTCGCTCGACCTAGATGCAAATTAAATCTGTTCGCACCCTTCGGGATGCTCTATATCTAAGTCTGAGCAGTAAAGGGGAGCTTGTAATCAGAGAAAGAGCAGGGCAAAATTTTGATAGTGTTCAATCGCTCGTAGACACTCGCTCGGCTAATCCCTGTTAGCCTCAAAAAGAAAAGCACAAAGCGAACGGAGTGTGAGCGACATAACAGTAGATCACTTATTACCCCCTTTGATTACCGCTTTTGCTGAATTGGATTACATATCCAAGTCAAAATCATTTCTCGGTTGTGGCTGTTTGAGTTCATGACTTGATAATTCAATGCTGTTTTGTCGTTGCGATGGGTTTTTAATTTCGTGAATATCATTTTTGATCGTCTCAAAGCCTTTCAAACATGATTGATATAATTCTCTTGGTTCTTTGAGATGGGAATTTCTAGGCTCTAAAATCTTCTCACATTCAAGATATCTCAACATTCTTCGGTCGTTTTTGATAATTTCATCTAACTTTCTACACTCGCTGTGAGTGAGATTTTTACTTGATCGATTTATGTATTCTTCTATATTTTTAATTTTTTTACTCGTTAAAACAATCAGTTGTATTTGATTCTGATTTTTATATGCTTGCTGTTGTTTTTCACTGATTTCTTTGTGATAAGCAACATAATCGGAGTAATAACCGTCGCTTCTTAAATATTTAAAATCAAGAGCTGGCTTGGGTTTGAGTCGAATTTCTGTTATTCCGATTTCTAGTCGTTCAAGTTTTCGATTAATTTCGTCAAGTTCTCTAGAGTTTTCCCAAGCGTGTTGATCTGCTTGCTTTGCATCTGCAAATCTTCGTAGAAGTCGCTCGGAACTTTCAATTGCAAGATTTTCGAGAGTGCTCTCTCGATGTCTGATTGTTGTGAGCTGATTGTTGTTTGAATCGGTTCTAAATTTGCTTTCACTAAGTTGCTGACAATGATTTTTAAATCCAGTTGACTCAATGATTTGGTTAATTGCTGATTCAATTGGATTTTCAAGTTTTCTTGAAATGCTTGCTGTAACTGCTCGGAAAAACTCCCCTGTTCGATTTTGGCTATTTCGGATTGTTGTGCTGAAATCAAGGTTTGCTGTTGTTTGAGTTGAGTTTTTAAGCTCTGCTCTACTTCGCTGTATTCGCTCAAGATTGTTTTTAATGAATTGATTTGTTGAATCAATAAGCTGTTTTGTTCTGATAACAAGTTGTTTTGCTCTGTTAAGAAGTGGTCGATTTCTGTCTGCATTGCTTACCTCCGTTGGATTTCCAACATTTTGATTTGATTTCTGATTTGCTGACTGTTCTGCTGAATTATTTGTTCTTGTGCTTCGATGGTCTTTAGATTCATGCTGGCTTGATAGCTCAGATAAAAACTCATTAAAAGACTCAGTATTCCAAAGCTGATTACCCCCCAAAGAATGTATTTCGATCTCTGATTGCTTAGCTTTTCTGAAATCAGTGTTTGTATTTCGCTCTCGATCTGTACGCTTTGGTTCGCTATCGCTTGCTGTACTTGGGTTTGTATGCTCTTTTGTAGACTCTGCTTGTCGATTGAAAGGCTCTGCAACTGGCTGTTGATGTGGTTCTGTAGAGCCTGAATTGAGGTTGAAAACGAATCTATGCTCGATTTCACTTTTGATATTTCCGCAATATTTATATTCGCTAGTTTTTTTTGAAGCACCTCTATTTGTTCCGTATAACTCGCTGTTAGCGTTTTTATGGCTTGGGGTGATAGATATCCTATCTCGGTCAAAATCGAGCTTAGGTGCGATTCTAGGGCTATTGTCGTCTGCTGTACTTTGCGTAAAAGCGTGGTGTTGTTGATTATAGGCTTCTCGCTTTGCTCTATAAGTTGCTCGAAGTTGCTCAGCGTCTGTGAGAGCTGCTGCAAGCTCACTTGCAGTTGGTCGGCTTTCTGCTGCTGCTCTGAGATGCTCTGAATAAGATCCAATTTCGAATTGCTCATGATAGAAATCGCCTTTAAGTCGATGTTTTTTGCCGTTGTTGAGGGTGACCGTTAAAAACTCTTCTCTTGGTTTTATCGAGTCGACTCCATCTAGTTGTTTGATACAGGTGATTATTTCCGCTCTATTCCTTGCTGTGTGGGTTTTTAAGAGGGTTTGCACGTAATTATCAATTGCTTTGCAAAATTGCTTTTTAGGAAGGGCTTCAAGCTCTTGGCTTAAGAGTATTTTTTTTGCTTGTGCATTGAGTTTTGCAATATGGTTCGGCTCTTGAGTTGTTTGCATCAAAAGCAAGTCATCAGGGCGTGACCACTGATATTTTGTGTTGAAGTAATCTCGCAATGAGTCGAAATGTTTCTCATGCCCTGGTGGGGCAATGTTGAGTGATTTACCTGTTTCAAGGTCGAGTCTAGGTGTTAGTACATGAATGTGTTTTGAGCCGTCATCGTCCACGTGTAGGACTGCAAAAAGGTGGTATTGGCTGTTATTTAGTCCAGCAAAAGCATGGTTTTCAAAATCGTTTAATACTTCTTTGATTTGCTCGTCTGTGGGTGCATCGTCTTTTGACCATGCAATCACTCCGCTTGTGTATTTCCATAAATGAGGGCTTGAATCACATATAGCGTTGAATGTGGTTGCATCACCTCTTAAAACTTCAATGCCTGCACGCACAGTGCCCATGTGATCAAACTTATCGAGTAAGTATGCCGATGCTTTGGCAGCATTGCCTTTGCCATGATTCAAAAATTTAATATGCACTTTCATCCTCCTCAGCCAGTTGCACTGAAGACAACTGCTTTTTTAGTCGTTCGGGGCTTTGTCTGCTAATTTTCGGAAGTGAGGGGAACACTTGTTCTAGTTCGGTTTGAATGGATTTCAAAACAAGCAACATGTTAAAAATATTTAGTTTGCGTTGTTCTTGAGGATCTGCGTTCTTGATGATGTTTAATGCTCTAGCAATTTGGTTCAGGTTGTTGCCAATTTTGGCTAGCTCAAGCAATAAAGCTGGGTCTGTTTTTTGGTAGCGCTTAATGACTTCGACCACTGTTTTAATTTTTGTTCTTGTGGGTTTTATTTCGTCTTTGGTTTGTTGAACGGTAATCACATCTTGCATGACTTCACGCTCGATTAATGAATGAATGAAGTCAGTGAAACTTGTATTTTCCTTTTGCAGGTGTTGCTCCAGTTGCTCAAACTGGAGCTGTGTGAGTCTAAATTTTTTTGTTTTATTTTTTACCATTTCGTGTCTCGTTAAGAGCTTTTGCTTTTGGGTCTTAGGGGTGAAACCCCTAACAAGTCCCTGAGTCCAAATTTTCGAAGAAAATTGTGGACACAGGTAGGCTTGCTTGTCGCATTGCCCCTTTTATTTAGAGCTTATTCTGTTTTGCAAAGATCAATAATTTTTTTCTTAGATAAGTCAATAAAAAGGTTTATATGGCATCAAAATGTGCTGAATGTCATATATGTATTTTTTAGAGTTCGGTTCAATGATTAATGCATTAAATTTTTTTTTTTCTGAAACATGCAGAAATTGAACCAATTTAAATCCGATTTTTTAAATTTTGCTACGCTCTGCTTGATTTACAGATTTTGTAGATTTCACAGGTGCGGGTGGATGGATTAGCGACGCTAGCGCACCATCGTGATTAAGTTGTTACTAGGGGATATTGGCAAAGCAACAGCGTGATGAGTAGTTCAGCTAAGCTTTAAATTGTTGTTGGGGAAACCCTCGCAGAGAAAAGCTGCTGTTCGGTTTGAGAACGTGCCAATGCGATGTGTAGATCGTAATCTCAGCCTGAAGAGAAAGTACACTTACTCTTTGCCGATCGACCGAGACGTGGCTCCGTCAGTCCGATAGATTTTCGGGAATACTTTAAGGGGGATAATTAGCCCCTTTAAGGGTAAGTATGGCCGAAATTCCCTCAACGTTCACCGTCTGCCGATAGGCAGACTGAAGGGGAGCGTTGAGGGAATGAGAGCATTTAGTTAAGAACAATAGTTCTGTTTAAAAAAGCTGATACAAGTATGAAAGTAATTACAATAATTTTAATTTTCATTATGAATAGGCACTAATTTTATATGTACTTTTAGGTCTAGAGTTTTTGACTTCGCATAAGGTGTATTATGTTAATTTTAGAAATTATTGAAAATGCTTTGACTTAAAATCTCTTAGAGAACAGTATGAAAATAACATTAACTTAATATTTATAACAGTTTAGAACATGCAGAAACTAGCCGTTTTGATTGATGCAGACAATTCATCAATATCATCTATTGGCCCAATTCTCGAAGAAATAGCAAAATATGGAATTGCTAGTGTAAAAAGAGTCTATGGAGATTGGAGCAATGATAGCTTAAAAAATTGGAGAGATATTCTCTTATTAAATGCGATCACGCCAGTTCAACAATTTGCATATACTGTTGGAAAAGATGCTACTGATATGATTCTAATTATTGATGCTATGGATCTTTTATATAGTGGCTCATTAGATGGTTTTTGTATTGTATCTAGTGATAGTGATTTCACCCCATTAGCATCTAGGATTAGAGAAAGCGGATTAAATGTCTATGGTTTTGGAAAAAAATCCACACCAGATGCTTTTAAAAAAGCATGTGATAAATTTATTTTTATAGAAAATTTAATTATCGATAATTTAGTATCTGATAAAAAAGTAGAATCAATACCAAGTAATAATAAAAACCAAAATGATATTAATGACTTAGATAAACAAACATTGAACTTAATCTATAAGGCTGTCAAAGATAATGCTGATGATAGTGGATGGGCATATTTAGGAAATGTAGGTACTTATATTTCAACTGTAAAGCCAGACTTTGATACAAGAAATTATGGATATGCAAAATTGTCTGGCTTGATTCAAGCATCTGGTTTATTTGAAACAAAGCTGATAGGCAGCCAGCTATTTTTAAGAAAACTTAGTTTTGGAACCTTTGTAAAATTAGTTCATAAAGCTATAGCTAGTTCTAGTAACAATGAGTGGGCTGAAATTGATACTGTTATAAAATTTATAACGACTAAAGAACCTGACCTAAGCGTAAAAAATTATGGATTTAAGAATCTTAAAGAAGCCATATTAGGTATTAATCATGGGTGGATTGAGATTAATAAAACAAAAATTAAAATTGGAAGACCAATGCCAAACTAACATCTAAATAATCCCATTATTTAACATAATGGTGGTTATACGAAATGAAAAAACCTAGGCACCTGCCTAGGTCTTAAATTTTAAAAAATACATAAAAATTAGTGTAATAAACTCACTTTTAGCATTTCGTATAAGGTGTATTATGTTAATTTTAGAAAAACTTAAATAATAGTCTCAAAATTAGGTAAATTTTTTCAAGAAAACTCTTATAAATTAAAAATTAATTGGTGATCCATATTATATAATCCATCAAATTTTAACTTGATATGATTATGCAAAAAAGAAATGATATACAAATACTTAGAGCATTAGCTGTAATATTTGTCGTACTTTTCCACTTGGAAGTAGCTGGAATTGAGAGTGGTTTTTTAGGGGTAGATGTCTTTTTTGTTGTCAGTGGTTTCTTGATGGCTATCCTTTATAAGACAGGTGAAACTAAAAAATTCTTTGAACGTCGAGCAAAAAGACTCCTTCCTGCTTACTTCACAACAGTAGCAATAACATTAATTGCATCGATATTTATTGTTTTACCTTCTGAGCTGGGGCAAGTTGCCACTCAGTCGATTTATAGTATTTTCTTTGCAAATAATTTTGGGTTCTGGATGCAGAACTCATATTTTAGTAAAACTGATTTTAATCCCTTACTACATTTATGGTCATTGGGTGTAGAAATTCAATTTTATTTGATTGTCCCATTACTCGTATGGTTCTTTAGAAAATCTAAAATTTTTTTACCATTAATTTTAATTGGCTCTTTTTTAAGTTGCGTTTTCATTGTCGGGATTTCACCAAAAACATCATTCTTTATGATGCCTTTAAGAATTTGGGAATTCTTAATAGGCTTTGTTATTGCTTACTATTTGACAAACAAAGGTAATATCAAGACTACCAAATATCAATGGATAGGTTTAGTTGGTCTCATTCTGTTATGTGCTATTCCATTTATTAATGTAGATGGGCAGTCATTAAACCGTTTAGAGGCACACCCAAGTTTTTATGCACTATTAGTATGTTTTGCGACAAGCTTAATTCTAGGCTGTGGTTTACCTAAAATTTTGCAACAGAGTCATTTTGGAAAATTTTTAGCTAAAATTGGTGATTATTCATATTCAATTTATTTAGTACATTTCCCAATTATTGTACTTTATCTATATGAGCCATTTTCAGGCACGATCTTATATCCAGAAAATTATGTAGATAAAGCAATTTTACTCGGTTTAATTATTGTTTCTTCAATTTTAATGCATAGATATGTTGAAATGAGAAGAATTAATAGTGTCGTTAAGGTTTCCGCTACATCTATAGTGTCAATTTTGGTCTTGATTGGTGTAACACAAGTGGCGCCAAATGTGATGTATGACCAAAGTAAGCAAAATGTTTTTGCAGGCTTAAAAGACAGAGCCATTTATCGTTGCGGGAAACTCACACGCATCACAAATCCGAGTGCAATTTCCTGTAAAATTAATGCAGAAAGTTTTGATCAGTCAGTTTTATTGGTTGGTAATAGTCATGCTGACTCAATTAAACAAGCATTTGCTGAAGTTGCAAGTACTAAAAATATAAACACATATTTTATGGTTTCAAATACGCCATTAATGGATAGCTCAGTAACAGTAGAGGCTCTCATTAATGAAGCAGTAAAATTAAATATTAAGCATATTGTTCTACATTATTCACCAAAATCTTTAAAAGTTAAGACCCTAAAAGAAGTGGTGCAATTAGCAAATCAAAAAGGCATTAAAGTAGATTTAATTTTACCTGTGCCAGTGTATGAAGACTCTATTCCAAAACTTTTATATTTAAATCAAATTAAGAATATAAATGCACAAGAATATTTAGCTCAACATACAGAATATTTCGCACAAATTAATGTATTAAAAAATCAATACCGAACGTTTACATCACATAATGTCCATACTATTCTGTGTCAATCTGACTGTGCTATAAAAAGCATAGATGATAAACCTTATTATTTTGATAGCAATCATTTGACCTTAACAGGTGCTCAACAATTAAAGCCCGTATTTGAACGTATTTTTTAATACATTAATCAAAAGCATCCTCATAGGATGCTTTTTTATTAAAAATCTGATGTTATTTACTCATACGTTGTATTGTGATTTTCCTAAACCCAAAAACACAAGATTTCGTGATTTTAACTTTCAATAGAGCGCAAAAATAGGGCTATTTAACATAAAATCTCTTATGCGAAATTCAGGCTAACGCCACTATACAAGGCAACAGACCATACACTTTTTTAAATTACACCTCTTTTGATGATCTTTTGGCGTATCAATTTTGGCTATGCCAAAAGCTCCGCAGGACAAGATGCCACGTTGAGCTGAAAGCGAATAAGTGGGCGTAATGGTGGGCCAATCATGCTTGCATGTTGGTCAACATTACACATCTTGCCAATATCACTGAAAGTTCAATTGCACATAAATGCATATAATTGCACATCAAAATGAATAAAAACTATTTAAAAGCTTATAGTTGCACATAATTTCATATAAAATCGTATAAAAGCTCTTAATTGCATATAGTTGCACATAATTGCATAAATCAAAGAAAGAGGAAGTCATTATGGTCACCAGACATGGCGCTAAGAAATTCATCATCTCTGTATTACCAGAAATAGAAAAACGGCTGGAAGCTGGTTATACAATTAAGGAAATCCACGCTGATTTACCTGAGCTAGCGAACAATATTTCTTACAGTTCAGTTTTACGAAATTTGAGTAAAATGGGAATCAGTGAAAAAAAGCCACATTCAAATAAAATAGAAAAATCAGTGAACCTGGATATTGCTTCTAGTTCTAGCCAAAAAATAACGAATGCTCAAAGAAATCTTGAAAATCTACAGAAGCGACCTGAGAAGTTTAAATTTGATCATGGAACAAATGATAAGGAATTAATCTGAAATCCTCTTTAAATATAGCTCTAAATACTGCCTGTTTGCGATTTAAGCTCGAATTCACAGTGAAAGGTACAGAACGAGTGTCTACGAGTGAAATCGCTGAAATTCGCGCTTAGACCCTCTGAAAAACAGCTTTTTAGGCTGTGAAGCCTAAATAAGCGTAAATTACATGCAGAAAATTGAGTCTAGATCGAGCGAAGCGAGCAAAAAAGCTCTATGAGCGAAGCGAATCCATTTGTTCTTATTGTTTTGACTTTGCTCTTACCAGTATTTAAATCACTTCCAGGATTCAGCTAAAAATTGCCCCGACGAATCGAGCGAAAGCGAGATTCAATAGAGTTTGAGCGTAGCGAAAACCAAGGGCAATTTTTCACTCCCTGTGCTTTTAATTATTTTAAAGTTTTTAAATGCTTTTAGACTTTAAAATAATATTTAAAATTAATATCTTAAGTTGCTATAAAGATAGGTTTAAGGGGTTATAAAGATAGGTTTAAGGGGTTATAAAGATAGGTTTAAGGGGTTATAAAGATAGGTTTAAGGGGTATTTAAATAGTTAAATTATTGACTATTTAAATTAGGCAGTATATAACCTAGTTAGATTAATAAGTAACCTTGGAATTATGACAAATACTAATAAGTTAGTTGTAAAGGATAATGCTCTTATTGATGCCTCTTTCAATTTATCCCTAATAGAGCAACGGATTATGCTTCTAGCAATAGTTGAAGCTAGAGAATCAAACAATCTTTCCCCAGATACCCCGATAGAAATATCTGTGAGCGACTATATCCATCAATTTAAAGTGGATAGCAATAATGCTTATGCCCTACTTAAAGATGCTTCTAAAACGTTAAAGCGAAGAGAGTTTAGCTATTTAGATAGGTATAAGGGCATAGAAGCACTTTCAACGGCTAATTGGGTTAATAAAGTGACCTATGTTGATAAAAGCGGTTTGATTGTTTTATATCTTAGTCATGAAGTAATTAGCTTAATTAGTAAATTAAGTGAACAATTCACCAAATACTATATCGAGCAAGTTTCTGACTTTAAAAGCAAATATAGTATTCGATTATATGAACTTATTATTAAGTGGTTAAGCGTTGCTAAGACTGAAAAATACAGTATCAATGATTTAAGATCAAAGCTTGGACTTGGTGTTGAAGAGTATTCAACTATGTCTAATTTCAAGTCTAATGTATTAGACAAAGCAATTAGTGAAATCAACAAACATACTGATATAACTGTAGATTATCAGCAATTTAAGAAAGGAAGAGTGATTACTGATATCCAGTTCTCTATTAAGTCTAAAGCTCGACCATCTAAACAAACTAACACTATCAAGCAATCTTTTTATCAAATGAATGATGCACAAATTAACTTATTTGGAAATCAGCTATCTCGTCTACATGAACTGTCTCATTTAGCAAATCAAGGTGAAAGCTATGAAGAATTAGCGATTAAAATTAAAGATATGCTCAGAGATCCAACACAGCAAAAACAACTTCTTCCACATCTTAAAAATCTAGGTTTTAAGGCTTAAGTACATTACAGTTCATGTAATGAGGGACTAAAACATAATTAAAGAACTATGCCTAAATTTACTGTTGCAGAATTAGCTAAAAAATATGGAATTGCCCGTACATCAATTTATGATCGTATGAAGAACGGTTCTATCAGTTATGAAATTGATGCGAAGAATCGCAAAGTGATTGATTTTAGTGAAATGCAACGTGTTTACGGTACGCCTAACAGTCAGGCTGACAGTAAGCCTGATAGTAAGGAAAACGACAACACTACAGTTGAACTGTACAAGCAATTAATTGAAGAGTTACGGCACGATAAGTCAGTTGCCGAAGAGCGTGAAAGACGTATGTATAAGGAGATTGAGCAACTTAAAGATAAGATTGATAATCTAACCTTAGCACTTGGTTATACACCTAAAAATATTCAGCCTGACAGTAAGCCTGACAGTACAAATGAACAAGTCAGTACAACGACAGACTTACAAGAAACTGTACAGCCGTCACAAGTTATGCCAATAGAAGATAAGCCTATTCAGCAAACAACTACTGCTATGCCACAATCTAAAAAACGTGGCTTATTTGGCCGTGTGCTGAATGCTGTTTTTGATAATGACTAAGGGAGAGAGATCATGCTGAAACTGAAAGACATTGCCCTGGGAATTATTGTGGCCCCGCTGCTGATCCCGATCATGCTGATTGCATCGTACCTGGATAAAAAGGCGCTGAAGAAAGAGCTGGATGAACGCCAAAAAGAAAAAGACCAGGCTTCCTGATTATTCACTTGGGCTTATCAAAGCCGTGGAACTTTGCTCAATAAGTAAGCGTGGAACATGAATAATCATAAAAAAAGCCCATTCGAGGGGGAATGGGCTTTTTAATAGTATATAAGAAATTGATTTCTAAAGAGAATTATAACGCACTTCGTATAAGGTGTATTATGTTAATTTTAGCAAAACTTCAAATTAGCTTACTGCTTCATATCCTTTAACCATCCATAAATATATGGATCCTTTTTCAATAAGCTTGCCACCATCTCACTACGTTTAGCCTTATCCAACCTCAATAGAATACTTCTGAGGTCAGCATTAATAGAGTTTTCTGGAGCCCCTCTATCACGAGCCTTACTATACCAATCGTGACCAAGATCATATTCATGATTCTCCATGTATATAGCCCCTAATAAGGTACAAGGTCTATAGTCTTGAGAACTATGATCATGTGCTTTTAATCCATGCTCTATAGCGGTATCTGATTTCTTAAGATCCCTTTTTACTCCACCTAGAGTAGTAAAATAGGCAGATAATAGTTTGCTGTTTTTATTTGAGGAAATTTTTGTATTTTCTAGAAATTTTTCAGCTTCTTTACTAGCTTTACATTTTCTTAATTGGCTAGAGGCATTGATAGCATGCCAATCTGATTTAGTTACTTCATATTGTTTAAGGTAAAAGTCAGCTTCTACACGATGAAATTTCATTTTAACTTCGCCAGTAAAAAACTCTCGTCCTTCTGAACTTAACCAAATAGCATCTTGTTCCTGTAATCTTTGTTGGTTATCCAATAAATTCAATATATTAAGTAGTTTAGATCTTTGCTTATTGCCAATAAGATAAGGATAAATTTCATATTTATTTAAAAGAGCTTTCTCTCTTTGCTGTGCAATATATTTTGGATCAGATTCTAGTTTCTTTCTTCTCTCACGTTCAACTTGTTCTCTAGCTTTTCTTTCTTGAGCTAATTTTTCTTGACGTTTTTGCTCTTCAATACGCTCTAGCTCCTTAAGTTTTTCTAGACGTATTTGTTCCTCTTCTAAACGTTTTTTATATACAACTCTGTCATTTGAAGATTCTTTTTTATATTGATTAAAAGAGATCTTCCCTTCAACAAGGGCATATAAAGCATTCAGATTATTGCGAAGTAAATAGGCTTTTTCTGGCAAAGTTAAACTGTCATTCTGCTTCGTTTTTAATTTCTGGATGATTTTATGAAGCATACTATGTGGAATAATTGAACTTTCTAAATGATCTAAATAGTAAAAAGCTGCATCTTTCTTCATGTCATCAATATATTTCTGATGTTTTTGAGCATCTTCAACTGTTACTTTTCCCCGATAATTAGAACGATATGAGTTTTTAAATGTATTTCTAGTCATTTCAATTTTTCAAAAGCTATTACGATTCAATTAAATAATCTTTTTTATAGCATGAAAAGCTTTTGTATTTAACATAATAGAGCTTATGCGAAATGAAATAAAAATAATTATTTAAAATCAATAACTTAAAAATTTTCAACCACCCTGAAAAACAGCAAAAAATCGACTTGGAAACATGTCGGTTTCTTTTTGAGCAAATTTGTCATTTTTTGCCAATAAAATTGGTTAAAAAGTGATCA
>NZ_JBWYIQ010000045.1:0-16503 GCF_056779795.1 Acinetobacter sp. ANC_7682
ACGGAATTAGGTCGACCACTTACCCAAGTTACGCCTTAAATTTGGCTCAATTAGGGGCGCTTTGCATTTCAAATCTTTGTGCAACAAAGCCACGCTTTAAGGAAAACAAAGTCACTTTGGCAGATTTAAAAGCTCAGCATGTACTCGGTGGACGTTATCCCTTATTTGTTGGCAGTGGAGCAACAGTTGCTCAACAGCTAATCGAATTCATTGATATTTCTGGATTAGATGGTTTTAACCTTGCTCGTACAGTCGCTCCAGAGTCACATCAAGATTTTATTCGTTATGCCATTCCTGAACTACAACATCGCGGTCGCTATAAGACCGCCTATGCTGAGGGTAGCTTAAGGCACAAGCTATTCAATGCGGGAGATCATTTACCACATTCACATCCTGCACATCATTTCCGATGTCCAAGCTCAAAACAAGATACACAACAATCAAATTTAAATCCTATACACCAACATTCAGCTTAAGTTTTTAATCTTTAGGGGTCTTTCTATGGCACAAGCTCAGTCTTCTCGACTTAAATGGATCGGCGTTGCAATCGCCATTATTGTGATTGCAGCGTTTGCATGGTCCTTTTTGAAAAAAAATGATCAACAAGAAATTGTTATTGGTATTAGCCCACCTTTTGCAAAACCACTTCAAGCCGCAATTGAAGAAGCAAAGGCTCAAGGCATTCATGTACGTTTGGTAGAATTTTCAGATTGGAATACACCCAACATCACCCTAAATCATGGGGATATTGATGCAAATTATTTTCAGCATCAACCTTTCTTGAATAATGCGTTAAAAGAAACCAACTTTAAGCTCAAACCCTTGGGCATCGGCTCAGGAACACATGTCGGCTTATATTCAAAAAAATATAAAGCGATTAGTGAAGTTGAAAATGGCGCTCGAGTTGTACTCCCAAATGATCCTGTGAATCAGGGTCGCGCCCTACTCCTCTTACAACACGCTGGATTAATACAACTTAAGGATTCCAACAACCACTTATCCAACTTAAAAGACATTCAAACCAATCCAAAAAATTTGAACTTTATTGAAGTCGAAGGTCCGCAAACTGCGCGTGCCGTAGATGATGCAGACCTCGTATTTAGCTATCCAATGTACCTACGCTTAGCACAAACGATTGATCCGAATGATGCCTTAATTTTGGATGAAATTAATAACACGCTTTATGCCATCTTATTTGTTGTTCGCGATGACTTTGAACAAACTCAGCCTGAAAAAGCAGCTCAACTGAAAAAATTTATCCAAATTTATCAATCCTCAGACAAAGTTAAACAAGCATTGAATGAGGATATTGGTGAAAAACTATGGTTCAAAGGCTGGAAATAAGGAGCGTTCATGTCTACTTCAACACAATCATCTAAATTCATCAAAATTGCACTCGTCATCGTCGCGGTACTGGCGGCCTTAGTGGGATATCGTTATGTCAGTCAAAACTCAAATGATAAAGTGATTAAAATCGGCATTAGCCCACCCTATGCTGAATTACTGCAAAGTGTCGCTGAGGATGTAAAAGTACAAGGAATCCATCTCGAGTTGATTGAGTTTTCAGACTGGCAAGCACCCAATGTCGCTGTGCAAAATGGTGATATTGACGCCAATTTCTTTCAACAAAGTGTTTTTCTAGCGAATGCATTGCGTGAAACAGGCTATGACCTTGTGCCTTTTGCGAAAGGTTCAGGCAGTCATGTCGGACTTTATTCAAAGAAATATCAATCCCTACAAGACATACCTGATCAAGCAAAAGTAGTCGTACCAAATGATCCTGTTAACATGGCACGTGGTTTAAATTTGCTGGCTCGTGCAGGCTTAATTCAAGTCAAAGATATTAATAATGAGCTCACCAGCACACGAGACATTATCAGTAATCCTAAAAAACTCAGGATTATTGAAGTTGAAGGCCCGCAAACCGCGCATGCTTATAATGAAGCTGACTTAATTATGGGTTTTCCTCATTATTTGAAAATGGCAAAAGTTGCTGATCCTACGTCTGCACTGTTATTAGATCCGATCAATAAAAAATTTGCGATTTTGTTTGTAACGCGTCGGGATTATCAAGATCAGGATGACAAATTAAAAACTGTGGTTGATACCTTCCAAAACTCTGCAAAAGTCCGTCAGATTCTAGACAAAGACTTTGGACAAGGTTTGTGGTTTGAAGGCTGAAAATAAGGAGAATAATCATGGTGAGTTTTGGTTCACACATTGAATTTGCAGTACCCCACATTACGATTCGTCATTTAAATAAGTATTACGATGTACAAGGAAAACAAGTTCACGCACTCAAAAATATTAATTTGGATATTCCCGAAGGAAAAATTTTCGGCATTATCGGCAAAAGTGGTGCGGGCAAATCTTCATTGATTCGCACCTTAAATGGGTTAGAAACTATTTCTGATGGTAGTATTCATATACATCAACATGATCTAGGGCAGCTTAATCACAATGAATTAACCGCCCTACGCCAGCGTATTGGCATGATTTTTCAACATTTTAATTTACTATCTACTAAAACAGTTTGGGAAAATGTCGCGCTTCCATTGAAAATCGCAAAAGTGCCTGCTGCTGAGATTCAAACTCGTGTGGATGAGGTTTTAAATCTAGTCGGTTTAGCTGAAAAGCATCATCACTATCCATCACAATTATCGGGTGGACAAAAACAACGAGTTGGGATTGCCCGTGCATTGGTCAGTAAACCGGAAATACTATTGTGTGATGAGGCAACATCGGCACTTGATCCAGAAAGCACATCTGTTGTTTTATCTTTACTGAAAGAAATTAATCAAAAATTAGGACTCACCATCGTTCTCATTACACATGAAATGCAGGTGATTCGTGAAATTTGTGATCAAGTGGTGGTTATTGATCAAGGTGAAATCGTTGAATCAGGGCAAGTTTGGTCAGTCTTCTCTCGTCCCCAGCAAAAAATCACGCAAGAACTCCTCAATTTGGAACAGCTTGATTTGCCATTCCAGTTACATCAAGAGCGAGCTACACATTTAACGCATACCATTTTGAAAATCAGCTATGCAACTGATTTGAAAAATCCTCCCAACTTAAATGATGTACTTTCTAAAATTGCACTGCCTGTGCATTTATATCAAAGCCATGTAGATACCATTCAACATCATCTGGTTGGCTCACTCATCGTAGGTATTCCTCAATTAGATGTTGATGTGCATACGCTCCATCAGCAATTCCACCATAAAACATCACAAATCGAGGTGCTTGGCTATGCACAACCAGCTCATTGATCTTTTAATTACGGGTACCATTGATACTTTGTTAATGGTCGGTATTTCTGCATTTTTAGCGCTTCTCATTGGCTTGCCTATGGCTGTAATCCTCGTCAACACCTCAGAAAATGGGATTTATCCATCAAAAAAAATCAATCATGCCTTGGGTTGGGTGGTGAATATTACGCGCTCTATTCCCTTCTTAATTTTAATGGTGGCGCTCATTCCCTTCACTCGACTAATTGTGGGGACAAGCTATGGGGTATGGGCTGCGGTTGTACCTTTAACTATTGCGGCTACACCTTTTTTCGCACGTATTGCGGAAGTAAGTCTACGAGAAGTTGATCATGGACTCATAGAGGCTGCACAAGCCATGGGCTGTAATCGCAAACAAATTATTTGGCATGTGCTTTTACCAGAAGCACTGCCTGGTATTGTTGCAGGTTTTACTGTCACGCTTGTAACCATGATCAATTCCTCTGCGATCGCGGGTGCTATTGGAGCAGGTGGTTTAGGTGATATCGCCTACCGATATGGCTACCAACGCTTCGATATGCAAATTATGTTGGCGGTCATCGTCGTATTAGTCGTATTAGTGATGCTGATTCAAGCTTTAGGCGATCAATTGGCACATAGTTTGGACAAACGTAAAATCTAATTCACACCATTGAATTGAGTCTCATCTGTCTTTTCGAGAAACATCAAAGCCATGACCTGACTTTGTCATGGCTTTGATGTAAAATCACCGACAATTTTTAAATAACACTTTGTGAGTCTTTTCATGGGTTTTAATTGCGGTATTGTCGGCTTGCCGAACGTTGGTAAATCTACACTTTTCAATGCATTGACGAAAGCTGCTATTGCTGCAGAAAACTTCCCATTCTGTACCATTGAACCAAACACCGGCATCGTTCCTGTTCCAGATCCACGTTTAGATAAATTAACTGCTATTGTTAAACCTCAACGTGTTATTCCAACCACAATGGAATTTGTAGACATCGCAGGTTTAGTTGCTGGTGCTTCTAAAGGTGAAGGTTTAGGGAACCAATTCTTAGCCAACATTCGTGAAACTGATGCAATTGCACACGTAGTACGTTGTTTTGAAGACGAAAATGTTATTCACGTGAACGGCAAAATTGACCCACTTGATGACATTGCAACTATTAACACTGAGCTTGCTTTAGCAGATTTAGAAACAGTATCAAAAGCGGTTACACGTTTAGCAAAGTCTGCGAAAGGTGGTGATAAAGAAGCTGTTGCAACAAAAGCTGTACTAGAAAAAATTCAGCCATTACTTGATGAAGGTCGCCCTGCTCGCGCAGCTGATCTTGATGACGACGAGCGCAAATTAGTTCGTGGCTTTGGTTTATTAACCCTTAAACCAACAATGTATATTGCTAACGTTGCTGAAGACGGTTTTGAAAACAATCCACACCTTGATGCTGTTAAAAAATTAGCAGCAGAAGAAAATGCCATTGTTGTCCCACTTTGCAACCAAATCGAAGCTGAAATTTCTTTGCTTGAAGATGATGAGCGTGCTGAATTCTTAGAAGCGATGGGCATGGAAGAACCAGGTCTTAACGTGGTTATTCGTGCAGGTTATGGCTTACTTGGCCTACAGACTTATTTCACTGCAGGCGTTCAAGAAGTCCGTGCTTGGACTGTAAAAATTGGTGCGACCGCTCCTCAAGCTGCTGGTGTGATTCACACTGATTTTGAGAAAGGCTTTATTCGTGCAGAATGCATTGCCTATGACGATTTTGTTCAATACAACGGCGAAGCTGGCGCTAAAGAAGCTGGAAAATGGCGTCTTGAAGGTAAAACTTATGTCGTTCAAGATGGTGATGTTTTACATTTCCGTTTCAACGTTTAAGTTATTAAAAAACAGCCGAAAGGCTGTTTTTTTTTGCAAAGATTATTTAAAAGAATGAGATCATGGATTTTGAGTTGAAGTACTCGAGTGATTTACGTGTTTATGGTCCATGTCATAGCGTAATTGTTTAGCTCGAACCAATACTTTCTCTTCCAGTTTCTTACGTAAACCAATAAGAAATATAAATTCTGCTACCACAAATAAAGGACCTATAGCGAGTCCAACAAGATCATCCACAAAAGCTGGTTTTTTCTTTTCATAATAGTGCCCAATAAATTGAATAATCCATCCCACAATAAAAAATCCAGCACTTACCAATACCCAAGAGGATGTCGCTAAAGCTGCTACTTGTGTGGCTGGTTGATAAATTAAAGCAAATAGCACTGCCATTACCACACCAAAAATGAGATCCAAACTCAAGTAATAAATCACTGATGCGACGATCAATAACATTGCAAGATCAATGGAATATCCAGCAACTGTAAATTGCGCTTTGGCTGCAAAACACAAGATCGAAAATACAATCAAGGGAATTCCAATAAAATGCGAAAATACGTTTTTACGATCTAGGTGATAAGCTGCATATTGTCCAAGCAAGCTCTCTAAACGAGTCATGTTATCATTCCTTTTTCTGACTATTTCCTTCAATATATATAAATGTAAACCAATAAGTTGTCGACTAGACGACAAATAAACAGCATAAAAGGGATAATTTTGCTTTTAAATCAATACGTTTATCTTTTAAAAAATAATTGGTGGTTTAGCCAGTTTGATCATGAACTACAACAGCTGATGCTCGAACATGCTCAGCTCATTGAATATGGCAAAGAGCAACTGATATTTTCTAAAGCTGATCAATTTGATGGCATTTATGCCGTGATTGATGGTGCTGTTCGTTTAGCACATATTGACGTAGAAGGTCGTGAGGCGGTGACAGTTATCGCAGATCCCATTATGTGGTTTGGTGAAATTTCGTTGATTGATCAACAACCCCGCTCTCATCATGCGATTACCAGTAAAAAATCCAAAATCCTCAAAATAAGTCGTGTAGGACTTGATCTAATTTTAGAACAATATCCAAAATTTTGGTTTTATCTGGCTCAATTGGTGAGTCATAAACTCCGTTATGCTTTCATGGAGTTGGTCTCTATTCAAACACAACCCCTTATTCAACGTTTAGCACAAAGATTAATCTTTATCTTAAATGGATACGGTAATCTCAAAGAGATTGAAAAAAACACCATCAACCTATCTCAAGAACAATTGGCACAAATGTTGGTCTGCTCAAGACAGACCATTAATCAAGAACTACAGCATTTAGAAAAAATTGGCGCAATTAAAGTTGCATTTAAAAAAATTGAGGTGATTGATCTCAATCAACTTAAAGTTTTAGCCGATCAAACTTAACCGACTAAAGATGAAGAGCTTCAGTAAAATCTGGATTAATCATTGTATTGGGTTGGCTAGGGTCACTTAAAATAATTTTGTATACGCCTTGGTGTTTCCTAATTCTGGTTGCTCAATTGCAGTTTTGCACTGCGCTTTATCGCGTTCATAATTGGCTTGACGCTGTGCGAGCTGGCCCTCATTTTCCACGATTGCACGTGCCCAAGCATCTATGGTTGTTAGCGCTTTACGACAAAGCGCATATTTCCCTTCAGTCACTGAGTCGGTCATTTTGACATTAATACGCCAATCCAATACCAATTGACGCACAGGCTCGCGTACTTGTGATGGTATAAGCGCTTTATTGGCTTGATACAGAATAGGATCAACCTGATTCATCAATTGCCAAGCATGATTTGCATATTCAGTTGCATCATTGGTCAACTTCGGTGCTTCTTTAATTTCAACCTTTTGATCGGCAGTTTCTGCCTGACCACCACAACCTGACAAAGTGAAGATGAGGAATGTAGTCAATGTAGCTAATTTAAAGGGAGATTGAATCGCAAACATGACATCGCTCTAATAAACTATTCGGCACTATGCTAGTAAATTCGGGTAGAATACTCAATCTCGTTTTATACCTTTTGTTCCAATCTCCAATTAGGTTTATCGTGACCCAATCAAGCTCCCCACACATGACACCGGCAGGTTTTTGGCAAGGTGCCAAAGATAGTCAAGCCATCATTTTCACCTATTTGCCTGTTTCATTCGCGTTTGGTGTATCTGCAACTCAATTTGGATTTACGGCGTGGGAAGCATTATTTTTATCCTGTTCGATGTATGCAGGTGCCAGTCAATTTTTGGTGGTTGCCTTACTCGGCAGTGGCACTTCTATCTGGATGACAGCCTTAACTGTAATAGCACTTGATATTCGACATTTGTTATATGGCCCTGCTTTACAAAACTTAATTCAAGATAAACTCAATCTGAAAAAAACAGCAATTTGGTCATGGGGCTTGACCGACGAAGTCTTTGCATCAGGCATGATTAAACTTTCGCAACGCCGTCAAGAATGGTCTGAATCTTGGATGTTAGGTCTGAGTCTGTTTAGCTGGTTGTCTTGGGCACTTGGATCTTTTCTCGGGGGCTTATTTGCAGATCAAGTCAGTCATCTCCCCCAATTTTTGCAAGCAGCGCTCGACTTTCTATTACCTGCACTTTTCTTGAGCTTTTTATTGGCTGCATTTGAGAAAAAACATACCTTTGTCGTGACCATCACCATTATTGTTTCTGCTATTTCGTGTTACTTTATCGATTTATCTGCAGCGATATTCATTGGCATAAGCTCTGGTATTTTGGCTGGTTTGTTTAAACATTATGTACTGAAGCAACATGATCCTTTGCACACAGGTGAACAATCATGAATCTAGAAATTATTTGTGTCGGTATTCTGGTCGGCATCGCGAATTTCGCCTCACGCTTTGGTCCTTTTTTTGTTATTCAGAAACTACAACAAGGTCGCCAGAAACGCGGTGCTCTTTGGCTTAAAATCGCCCTTGGATCTATCGGTATTGCAGCAATCAGTTCAATGCTCGTGGTCGCGACTTTACCGCCGCTCTTAGAAACACCCAATAAGAGCGTTGCCATGTTAATTGGTTTTATTGTGCTCTCGGGTTTGTATTTCAAATTTAAACAGATTGTACCTGCAACACTCACAGCGGCACTCACATACGGTTTGGTGTATACCTATTTCCCACTTTAAAACATTTCTCGCGTATTATTCATTCAGATTCTAAATTTATAAGCCTGATCCTCGGATAAGGCTTATAAATTTTTATCAATAAAAAAATTAAACGATATCAAAATAATTTCTTGCTTTTTCTTGTATTCATCGCGCTCAAGAGGTTTTAGTTCTGATATGCTAAAAGTCCATAATATCAAGCACGGATGAATCAAATGCTTATTACACTCGGTACTCCACTTCAATCTTCGGCGTTTAAAGTTCTATTATTGGGTTCAGGTGAGTTGGGTAAAGAGGTGGTAATATCATTACAACGATTAGGTGTAGAAGTACATGCAGCAGATCGCTATGACAATGCACCTGCCATGCAAGTTGCTCATCATTCCTACACTTTAAATATGGCGGACCCAAAAGAATTAAAAAAACTGATTGAACAAGTTCAACCTCATTTAATTGTTCCTGAGATTGAAGCCATTGCCACTGAAGTCTTAGTGGAAATCGAAGATGCTAAAACTGCCGTAGTTATTCCCTCTGCGAAAGCCGTGAATCTCACCATGAATCGTGAAGGAATTCGTCGCCTCGCAGCTGAGGAACTAGGGCTACCAACCTCGGCTTATCGTTTTGCCAATAGTTTGGAATCATTCCGTGCAGCATGTGATGATATTGGCTATCCAAATTTTGTAAAACCTGTGATGTCATCATCAGGTAAAGGACAATCACGCGTAAAATCTTTTGATGAAGTCGACACAGCTTGGGAATATGCTCAAACAGGTGGTCGTGTCAATCAAGGTACTGTCATCGTAGAATCGCAAATTGATTTTGATTTCGAAATTACATTACTCACAGTACGGGCAAAAAATCCTGAAACAGGAGAAATCGAAACGCACTTCTGCGATCCTATTGGACACCGTCAAGATGCAGGTGACTATGTAGAAAGCTGGCAACCTCAACCTATGAGCACAGCTGCCCTTGATGAAGCAAAACGTATTGCCAATAAAGTCACAGTAGCGCTCGGCGGTTGCGGTATTTTTGGTGTGGAATTATTCGTTAAAGGTGATCAAGTTTGGTTCAGTGAAGTTTCTCCTCGTCCACATGACACTGGATTAGTGACACTTGCATCTCAATATCAAAGTGAATTTGAACTTCATGCCCGTGCGATTTTAGGTCTTCCAGTGAACACGCAACGTCACAGTGTTGCTGCAAGCGCGGTGATCTATGCAGGTGTTGATGATACGAATTTGTCATTTTCTGGCGTAAATCTTGCTATGCAAAACCCTAATGTCGATTTACGTCTTTTTGGTAAACCTGAAGGTTTTAAACGTCGCCGTATGGGGGTCGCAACTGCACGTGCTGAAACAACTGACATTGCACGCGAATTAGCGACTGAAGCAGCTTCAAAAGTAATTGTAAATCAAAACAAATAATTCATTAGGTAGGCCATCATTTCATGATCAATACGTCTCCATTAGCAAACTATGTTTCGAGTAATCACGACATCAAGGCAATTAATCAATGGCGCTCAGATGTTGAAAATCAATTACAACATGAGTTTGAAAATGGTAAGGCGATACGTGAGATCATCCTCACTCGATCTAACCTGATTGATGAGGCACTTAAATTCCTTTGGCAACATGCTGAGTTAGATCAAACCGATCTGGGCTTGTTCGCTGTAGGAGGTTATGGTCGTCGTGAAATGATGCCCTACTCTGATGTCGACATTCTGATCCTTTCAGAAGATGATCTTACACAAGAACAAGAAAATGCCATTACCATTTTTATTTCCTCTCTATGGGATGTTGGAAATTTTAAACCTGGCGTAAGTGTAAGAACCATTCAACAGTGCTTTGAACAGGCCATGAATGACTTAACGGTAGCAACATCTCTCATTGAGTCTCGTTTAATTATTGGCAATGAACACTTAGCGAAATGGCCTCGTCGTGTTGTTTCACAAACTTGGACGGATAAAACCTTCTTTGATGCCAAGATGGAAGAACAAGCCAAACGCTACGCTCAGCACAACAACACTGAAAGTAATTTAGAACCTGATATCAAAAATGCACCGGGCGGCATTCGAGACATTAACCAAATTGGTTGGATTGCAAAACGGCATTTCCGAGTAAATCGTATATACGATCTTGTACATTTAGGTTTCATTTCTGAGTTTGAACTTGGGGTGCTCGAAGATGCTGAGAATTTTCTCTGGGAAATTCGTCATCATTTACACCGCTTAACTAAGCGTGATGAAAACCGACTATTGTTTGATTACCAACGCGATATCGCAGCAAAATTTGGTTACCACAAAGTCGAAGGTGAACATATCAATTATCCAATTGAACAGTTCATGAAACGCTACTATCGAGCAGCTCAGCAGGTTTCAACCCTGAATGAAATGCTACTCGCCTATTTTAATGAGTCTGTCATCACGCCTCGTTTACCCAACTATGAGCGTAAAATTGAGGAAGTGAATGAAAACTTCAAATTGGTGGATGGTAAACTCGCAGTTCAACACCATAAAATTTTTGCAGAGAAGCCTACAGCCATCCTTGAGATTTTCTATATCCTAGCAAATCGCCCTGATATTGATGGCATTCGAGCTCGTACACTTCGATTGCTTACTTTAGCTGCAAAACGCATTGATCAAGCGTATCGAGACAATCCAGTTAATCAAGCCTTGTTTATGGCGATCATCCGATCACCGAATAACTTATATGAAACATTGCTTGCGATGAAACGTTATGGTGTACTCGGCAACTATATTCCTGCATTTGGGCAAATCATGGGCCTTATGCAATACGATTTATTCCATATCTATACTGTAGATGCACATACACTCCTACTCTTACGTAATTTAAATCGTTTTAAAGCGCCAGAATTTGCTAAAGATTTTCCTGTCGTAAGTTCCGTATTCCAGCGTCTGGTGCGCCGAGACATCGTATTCCTCGCTGCTTTGTTCCATGATATCGCCAAAGGTCGTGGTGGAGACCATAGTGAATTGGGCGCGGTTGATGCCATTGAGTTCTGTAGCAAGCACGGTTTTACTGAGCGTGAGTGTAATCTTGTTGCGTGGTTAATCCAAAATCATCTATTGATGTCGATGACTGCGCAGAAAAAAGATATTTCTGATCCAGATATTGTAAAAGATTTTGCCGAGAAGCTCGGTGATATGGAACACTTAGACTATCTGTATACGCTTACAGTGGCTGACATTAACGCAACCAATCCTAAGCTTTGGAACACATGGCGCGCATCGCTCATGCGTCAGTTATATACCAATGCTCGTGACGTTATTCGTAGTGGTTTGGGTCGTCCTGTCGATTACCAAATGCTGATCGAAGATACCAAATTTGCAGCAAGTGAATTACTTGTCAATGATTATGCTTTAGAAGCTGTTGAAAAAGTTTGGCAAGAACTTGGTGACGAATACTTCCTCAAAGAAACTGCAGATGAAGTCGCATGGCATACACGTGCAATCCTAGATCATGGTGATAATTCAGCACCATTGGTGATGATGCGCGCGCACCGTAAATCAGCGCAAGATGCTGTGCAGATTTTTATTTACACTCAAGATCAACCTAATCTTTTTGCCACCACTGTTGCAGTTCTAGATCGTATGAATCTAGATGTACAAGATGCACGCATTATTACAGCAACTAAATCCTTTAGCTTAGACACCTACGTGGTGCTTGATCGTTTTGGCACATTAGTGACAGATCCAGAACGTGAAAATACGGTAAAAGAATCATTGGTGCACGCATTAACAGATTCACAAAATTATCCAGGTTTAATGCAACGCCGTATTCCACGCCAACTTCGTCATTTTGATATCGAAAACACAATTGATATTACGTTGAACGAGGCGCTACAGCAAAATATGGTCGAGATCTCTACCCTCGATCAGCCTGGATTACTTGCCCGTATCGGTGGCTTATTTATGATGCAAGGTCTCGATATCCATTCCGCGAAAATCGCCACCTTGGGTGAGCGCGCAGAAGATATTTTCTTTGTAACCAAAAAGAATGGCGAACCTATGAATTTAACTGAAGCTCAGGCTTTTGCTGAACAATTAAAAGCAGCATTAGATGAGGCTTCAAATCAGGTCTGTAATCATCATTAAAATTTAGATTTAACCCGACGGTAACTGTTTCATGAACTCTAGTTTAAACCTATTACATCCTTATCCATTTGAAAAGTTGAATAAACTTTTTCAGGATGTAAAACCTGCAAATCTTCCGTTAATTCCATTGTCAATTGGTGAGCCAAAACATCCTGCACCTGAATTCGTAAAACAAGCTATTGTCGATAACTTCAATCATCTTTCGACATACCCAAACAGTAAAGGCTTACCAGAATTACGTGAAAGTATTGCGCAATGGCTCACACGCCGTTTCAAATTAAATGCTATTAGCGCAGAAGATCATATTTTACCTGTGACTGGCACACGTGAAGGAATTTTCTCATTCGTACAAGCGCTGATCAATCGTGATGAAGCGCCTTATGTAGTTATGCCGAATCCCTTTTATCAAATTTACGAAGGTGCAGCTTTACTCGCTGGCGCTCAACCCTATTTCATCAACTGTACTGAAGAAAATGGTTACCTTGGCGACTTCGATGCTGTCCCTGCGGAAGTATGGGAGAAGACAGCTTTGCTCTTTGTCTGCACCCCCGGAAATCCGACAGGTGCTGTGCTTTCAAAAGAACAATTCAAAAAATTAATTGCGCTCTCTGATCAATACAATTTTGTCATCGCATCTGATGAATGCTATTCAGAACTATGGTTTGATGAAGCCCCTGTAGGATTACTCGAAGTTTGTGCTGAACTAGGTCGTGATGACTATAAAAACTGTATCGTATTCCATTCTCTATCTAAACGTTCTAATTTACCAGGTATGCGATCTGGCTTTGTTGCTGGTGATGCTAGTCTATTAAAACCTTATTTAAAATTCCGCACTTACCACGGAGCTGCAATGCCAGTACAACATCAATTGGCATCTATTGCTGCATGGAATGATGAAGCACATGTTGAAGAGAACCGTAAACAATATCGTGCTAAATTTGATTTATTCCAACAAGAATTAGGTGATTTGCTACCACTGAAAAAGCCTGATGCGGGTTTCTATTATTGGTTAAAGGTAGATAATGATGAAACTTTTGCCAAAATGCTGATGGAAAAAGCACATATCAAAGTCTTACCGGGTCGTTATTTATCTCGTGATACTGAACAAGGAAACCCAGGTGAAAGCCATGTTCGTCTTGCTCTCGTAGCAGATTTAGACCAATGTAAAGAAGTTGTTAAACGCTTAAAATCAATTCTCTAATCGTGCATGATCTTTAATTTTAAGCCCTCTTTTTAGAGGGCTTATTTTTTTGATTGATGATTCTAGGCATAGTTTGGTAAGCGTCCGCTGAACCCCATGCCTATTTTTTAATTTGAGTTGGATTTCCAGCGATGTGGCAGTAATTCTTCTATTTGGGTCGCTTTATGCGTCGGCAGCCTTTTCAGCACATCACTTAAATAGGCATACGGATCCAGCCCATTCAGCTTTGCTGACTGGATTAAAGTCATGATATTCGCCGCTCGCTGGCCGCTGCGCAGCGAGCCAGCAAACAGCCAGTTCTTGCGCCCTAAGGCCCAAGGTCGCATTTGATTCTCTACCCAATTATTGCAAATCGGTAGATTGCCATCATCCAAATAGCGGCTTAAGGCTGGCCAACGCTTCAGAGTGTAATTGATCGCCTTGGCGGTGGGAGAACTCGATGGCACCGTCAGATGATGTTGGTTGAGCCATTCATATAGTTGTTGCATCACTGGTTGACTATGCTGTTGTCGGTATTCGCGGCGGTCTTCCGCTGTACCATCGGTCTTTTTCCTGAGCTCTGCTTCTATCGCATACAGTTTCTGAATCAGCACCAATGCCTGTTCAGCGACCTGACTTTTCCCAGTTACATGCAGTTCATGGAATTTACGACGTGCATGGGCCATGCAGCCCACCTCAATGACCTGGCCTGATTTAAAGCGTGCTTTATAACCACTGTAATCATCACAGACTAGATAACCCTGCCAGCCTTTCAAGAACTCTGCAGCATGCTGGCCTGAACGACTATCCTGAAAGTCATAGATCACCGCCTGAACTGGATTGTACTGTGTAGTGGCATAGGCCCAGACATAACCTTTCTTCGGTTTTTTATCATTCTCACCCATCCGCATGATGGTGACCGGTGTTTCATCTGCATGCAGCACCTGCTGTTGTAGTACCACCTCTTTTAAGGCATTGGCCAGAGGTTCCAGTTCTACACCGCAGCGACCTATCCAGTCAGATAACGTTGATCTAGAAAGCTCGATTCCCGCCCGCTGATAGATCAGACGTTGACGGTACAGCGGTAAATGATCGGCATACTTCGATACCAGCACATGGCTGAGCAGTTCAGGTGAAGCAATGCCTTTATCAATCACATAGGCAGGCATCGCTTGCTGAGTCAGGGTGTCACACTGATCACAGACCCATTTGCCACGGACATGCTGTTCCTTATAGAACTGTGCCGGTCTGAAATGCAGTTTTTCACTGATATCTTCGCCGATACGACGTAACTGGCAGCCACAACTGCATTGGGTTGATGCTGGTTCATGCTCAATACGAATGGTGTGTAGATGATCGGGCAGCAGTCGACGTTTAGGTTTGTTGACTGTGGCTTTCTCTGTTGCTGCATCGGTTTTATCTGCATTTAATCGTTCTAATTCTAGATCAACGGCTGCAATATCTTCTTCGACCGCTTCATCCCAGAGATGGATTTGTTTTGCGGTGAGATGTTCGTTTTTACTGCCGAATTTGTGCTGTTTAAATAGTGCGAGCTCATGCTCGTATTTTTGATTGAGAATGGAAAGATGTTGAACTTGAGCATCTAATTGCTGATTGGTGACTTCAAGATGCTGAACTTTGGTATCTAATTGTTGGTTTGATTTTTCTAATTCTTGATTTGATTGTGCCAGAGACTGATGCTGCATTGCCAACTGTCTGGTAAATTCCAGCAGTTGTTCATGGGTCAGTTGGCTTAAGTCAGGCAGCGTATTCATGACCGCAGTATGCCTGAGGTCATGAGAAGAATGAAATAGAACGTTTGGAGCATAGCAGAACGGAACAGCCTGGTTTAAAGCATCGTCACCACCTGCTGTCGTCCAATGCGCTGCCAGGGTAAACCCTGGATTAATGCCTGTAACTGTTCCGGGCTGAGGGCCACGGTTTCACCTTGGTGAACTTGAGCCCAGTGGAATTTTCCCTGTTCCAGCCGCCTGGCACACAGCCAGATGCCCAGTCCATCATGTACCAGCACTTTCATACGATGGCCACGTTTATTACAGAACAGGTAGGCGCAATGCGGTTTGATTGAGCCAAAGGCTTTCATAATCTGCGCCATGACCGTATCCATCCCTGCTCGCATATCCAGAGGTTGGGTCATCCCTGCTCGCATATCCAGAGGTTGGGTGGAGAGCCAGATTTCATCAATGCGGATCATGTTGCAAGTACCTTGAGTAATTCTGCTAAAGCAGATATTTTCGATACTTGCCATTTCAAGCCAATTTCTGCTTTTGAGTGGGGTAAAGTAATTTGAACCGTTAACATGTCAGTAGGAGTAGGATCTAATGGTGCAGAGCAAGATAAGGCAATAAATGCAGGTTTATTCGGTAGTGGTGAGCGATCACTCCCTGGCTTAGCATCAATTAAGCGAATCCATTTGGATACAAGATTTGTATTCAATCCATGTTGCAAAGCGACCGAAGCAATTGAAACGTCCGGTGCTTTACAAGCCTGAACGATCTGCTGTTTAAATTCAGCACTGTATGTTCTTCGTTTTTTCGCAAGAGATGCGATGGATGTCTGGTGATTTGTAGTCATAAATTTTAGTCCCCACTTGTTTCTAAGTGGGGACTAAATTAAGGCTTATAGGATGAATTCAGAAGGTGTGTTCAGCGGACGCTTACATAGTTTGAGCGGAAAATGATATTTTCTAACAAACCTCTCTCTAACTCTCTCCCAAAAGGAGAGAGAACTAAAAAGAATGGATTGCCCATGATAATGTTTGGATCACTCTCAAGTGTGAGTTGTAGTATGCCTATGGGATTTAAAAAATTAGTTCTTTATGCATGATGGTAACTTTTTAATTTACTGAGCCTGTAAATAATTTTGTGTAATTGCTTTTCATAAATTTAAAGGTGATTGCTTAAGCGGTCACCGAATTCAATAATAAAGCGGCTCATG
>NZ_JBWYIQ010000046.1:0-14938 GCF_056779795.1 Acinetobacter sp. ANC_7682
GTAGCAGGATCAAACCAAATGGCAATATTTCCGCGACTCATGAGTGCTCGGTTATATGCGGGCCAATTGGTTGTGCGGTAGATTTTGTGTGCAGGCTTCTTCATTTGAAAATTATATCGCTGAAAAACCCTTTACAGATAGGTTTGTGCAACAAAGCCTTTCTAAATTTTCATCCCATAAAAAATAAATTCCGAATTGACCTGATCTAAATTCACCCCCAGCTGCTTTGCCTGCATCCGTTAAAAAATGCTTCTCATTTTCAAGTTTGAGATAACCCTTGGAAACTAATTTTTCTAATAAAACAGGTGTTTTTAAACCAACTTTTGCAGCAAGTTTTGCTGAAGTTAATTTGCTAAATTTGCTACTCTCAGATTCGTTATCAGCTATATGCTCAGGTTCTGTATTATCCGATTTAACTTCATCTAAGCTAATTCGAACTTCTTCACTAATACGGATAATCCGCTGCGCTTCTTCATAAGCTTCTTTAAACACTTCATCATCTTCGTATTTACGGACTAAAATACCCATTTCATTATTATTAACTTGGCTAAACTCATATAGGTTGAGGCTTGAAATAATACATTCACCTTCGTTTAGGTAGCATTTAGCGTGTAAGTTTTTACAAAAACTGAGACGGACGTAATCAAGCTTTTGCAGCCATTTAATTTCTTCAGGATGTAAATCACTTTTCCCATACACGATTCGAATATCAATTTTTAGACGATCTTTATCTTCTAATAATTCTTTAATTCGATCATTTAGTCGAAGATAAGGACTGATTAGAATCAAGCGCTCCTTTGCATTTTTTATGAGTTCTTCAAGATAAAAGTTAGTAGCACTGGTATTTAGGAACTTCGCCATTATTCCCTCTAGTATATTTTATATTGTACAGTGCGATATTAGCTCAGAATTTATGCATACCAAATAACATTATCGATCAATTATTTTAAAAAAATCAAACTGAAACACATCACAATTATTCCCAGCACCAATCCGATCCACCACCGCAAAATCACTCGGGCTTTCCAATGTTAAAAGTGGATGATGCCAAGTCCCCGCCCGATAGTTCACACCTTGAGAGCCATTGGTTATAAAAGCTTGTAGCTTTGAAATATCGGGCTGATCCGCATTTAAGTTTGGTGCAACCACTACTAAAAACTTTTGTCCCTGCATCGGGATGAAAGCTTGTGATCCATGAGGATGACGTTCAAGCATTGAAATTTTGAACGGAATATTGGTACTTTGAATATTTCGAAAAATACTAATCCCGGCTTTGGCATCGCCAATAATTTCAGTGGTCACTAAAGCATGATAGCGCTCTGTATGCGCATCGTTAATATGAAAATAATCATTTCCTTGGCAAGCAATGACGTCACCAAAAGGTGCAAAATTTTCGGAGGTTAAAGGTTGTAGGGTAATGGTATGCATCATAAAAATTCGCTGAAAAGAAACTGCATTTTCAATTTAGAATTGAGTCGAAAATGCAGTCAAAATAAGATCACTTTAAAAGTAACAAATACTCAACTAAGGATTCACTTTACCCCAGAGGCGTATACGACTAATCCCACCATCAGGAATCATATTCACCCGAATATGAGAAATTTTTTCGTGTCGCAATACTTCATTTACAAAGTTATGAATGTGATCCATTTGCATCGGTTGAGGTGCGAGTAAAAAAGGCCAAAACATACTTTGAGGGATCAATTGAGGATCCGTTGCATCTTCTATATAAATGGCTTGAATGGACACTTCAGCAGGATAATTCCCTTTAAAGTGGGCTGTATCAATATCAATCTTTTCAATGTGACCAGCTTGCCCTAAAGCTAAAATACACCAGTCGAAACCGGGTGCACGACGGCGTGCGGTTTCCCAACCATCACCCATATTAACCCCACGTCCTGGATTGATCAGATTACGTGGATGTCCGAAGTGTGCATCACTATAGGCAATAACACGTCCACCATTTTCAAGTGCAAGCAGGTCGAGGGTTTGGTTTTGATCTTGGATTTGAACGCTGACTTCACCATATACGCGGAATCGTGCGATACCTCCATCTGGAAAAATATTTAAACGCAGATGGGTAAAGATCTGATTCATTGAAACTTCAAAGACATGGTGCTGACTTGGTCCCAATATACTATTTGGTAAAATTTGGTGCCATTCAGCATCATCTAAGTTTTCATTTGGTGCATAACACCCTTCTACTGAAGCAGAAGCGGGATAATTACCACTAAAAAAAGTGGTATCAATATCGAGTGCTTTAATTTTACCTGCAACACCTAACTGAACAATCGCCCAATCATAACCACTGTGACGTTTACGACGGGTTTCCCATCCATCCATCCACTTGCCATGATCATCAAATTTACCTTCTACAAAGATAGGCGCATCAAACTGAAGCATACGTTGAGCTTCAGCAAAAAAATCATCAGAACATGTTGTGACTTTTGCACCAATTCGGGCATCTGCAAGGTTAGTAAGTTGCTGTAAATGAGTAGGGATTTCAAATTCCGGTGCCAATAGTGTTGCCATGTCATCTTCCATTATTGCTTTAAAACTTGATTCTTATCAAAAGAATGCATTCTTAGAATCATGATGCGTTGTTATGTCGCATCTGCTCAAGGGCTTTAAAAAGAATGCACAGCATGTGCCAACCTTGCACTTATGTAGCGCTATATTGGTGGAAATGGCACGTTTTTCGCTTTAAGCAGTGGGTTAAAGCAAAAAAAATTGTGGAAGTAAAAATGAATATCACCATTATTGGTGCCGGAATGGCAGGATTAACGACCGGAATTGCGTTGAAAAAATTTGGTCATCAAGTTTCAATATATGAACAAACTGAAAAAATTTTACCCGTGGGTGCTGCGATTTCATTGTGGTCAAATGGTGTGAAATGTTTGAACTATCTAGGACTCACGGATCAAGTCGCTCAACTTGGTGGGAAAATGGATCACCTTGCTTATGTCGATGGGCTCACGGGTGATGTCATGACACAATTTAGTTTATATCCATTGATTGAAGAAGTCGGGCAGCGACCTTATCCAGTTTCTCGCGCTGAATTACAAAATATGTTAATGGATGAGTTTGGACGTGAAGATATTCATCTTGCAAAAAAAATGATCGGACTTGAGGATCAAGGTGATGACGTCAAAATCCATTTTGCTGACGGAGCAGAAATCACCACGGATTTATTGGTCGGCGCGGATGGCACTCATTCGATCACGCGTGCCTATGTTTTAGGTGAGCAAGTTGAGCGTCGTTATGCAGGTTATGTGAATTGGAATGGGTTGGTCGAAATTTCTGAGTCGCTCGCTCCTGCCGATCAGTGGACCACCTTTGTAGGAGAAGGGAAGCGAGCTTCTTTAATGCCAGTCGCAGGTAATCGTTTTTATTTCTTCTTTGATGTACCACTTGAATTAGGTTTGGAAAATGATCGTACTCAATATAAAAAATTACTAAAACAATATTTTGACGGTTGGTGTCCGCAAGTACAAACTTTGATTGATGCTATTGATGAACAGCGAACCAATCGTGTTGAAATCCATGATATAGAACCATTTGCAGATTTCTATAAAGGGCGAGTTGTGATTGTTGGCGATGCAGCACATAGTACAACACCTGATATTGGGCAGGGCGGTTGCCAAGCGATGGAAGATGCCATTTATTTGGCTCGGGCATTACAGATTAATACACTGGGAATTCAGGATGCTTTAAGACGTTATCAAAACAAACGTAATGAACGCACTGCTGAAATGGTATTGAGAGCGCGTAAACGTTGTGATGTGACGCATATGAAAGACGAATCGATTACTCGTGAATGGTATGAGGACTTAAGAAAAGAACAAGGACCTCATATTATGAAAGGTATTATCAGTAATATTGTTGGAAATCCTTTGGATTAAAAATTTTAACTAAAAGGGCTAAATGCCCTTTTTAAGTATTTAGATTCAGTTGGAATAAGACGAGATTGCGCCAAGATCCAAATTTTTGTCCGACTTCAGGTAAATAGCCTGTTTGTTTAAATCCAAAGTATTCATGTAATTTGATGGATGCAAAATTTTCATGATCTATAGCAGCGATCATGACATGAATTTTATGTTGGCTTGCGTATTGAATTAAATGTTGGAGTAAAGCTTTGCCTAAACCCAAACGTGTAAAATTGGGATGAATATACACAGAGTGTTCGACAGTTTGTCTAAAACCACTGATCGCTCTAAATGTACTGTATTCAGCATAACCTGCAATTTGTTGGGTTAGTTCGTTTTCAACCACAAAAATAGGGAAATGATCTATTAGATGCTGACGATACCAATTCTGATAATAATAAATGTCTTGATCTTGCTCATTCCATGTTGCAAAACCATTCAGAATTTCATCGTTGTAAATATCTTGGATTTGAGTTAAATCCTGTTCAGTTGCGAAACGAATTTTAAAAGACATTTTTTATTCTAATCGTCAGTATTTATAACTTTATTTTGATTATTGAGCATAAAAAAAGCAAGACACTAGTCTTGCTTTTTTATTATAAATATCAATTAGAAATGATATTTAACCAATGCGCTTACATCGTTTTGGTCTTGACCTTTTTGACCGAATTTATTGTTCCAAACAGAGTGTTCAACACCTACATACAATTTGGTTTTTGGAGAGATATGTTTACCAACATTCCATTTATATTGGCTTGTCCAGTTCAATTCACTCGCATGACCAGGACCTTCATTTGTAGACCAATCAAGGAATGCATCTGCCAAGAATTCTTCATTGCCTAGCTTGAATGGAACAGCGTAAGTGATCGTCATTTGGTAGTCATCTTCAGTCAAGTCATTGTCAACTCGATAGAAGTTAATATTTGCATATTGCATGTAAGGAATATCTAAAGCAAAGCCTACGCCATACAAGAAGTTATTGAACTCAGTATTGTTGTTATAACCAGCGTTGTGTTCCCAAGTCGTTGCAATCAATACATCTTTGATTGGACCAGCGCTTAGTTTTTGGCCAGAAACTTCACTTAAACTTAATCGTGGAGCTAATTCAAGGTAAGTTGAATCGCCATCTTTTCCGCCCCATTGTTGATCGACGAAAAAGAAAACATCCGAGTACTTAAGCTTTGCAGCATATTCAGCAGTGATGGTATAGCGTTCACCTTCTTGTTGAGAGAAAGGGTTTAGGTAGTTATCGCCATAAAGACCAGTTAGGCTGAAATCTTGCCAAACAATTGGACTTGCTTGAGTAAACGCTGCTGTAGAAGCTAATGCGCAAAGTGCTGCGATTTGATTAAGTTTCATAAAAGAATCCCCAGAGAAAGCGGTAACAGAATAACGATTCTTTTGCAAAAATAAAGCCAAAAGTGGATGAAAGGAAAAATTAATGCCCACGTATGCAGGCATTGATACAAAGATGGTTTAAATTAATGATGAGAATCAATTATTTGTTTACTTTTAATACTAATTTTCGGTCCAAATAATTTTAAGTGATTAAATAATATATTGAGGACTATCGCCATTAAGCAGGTTGAGCTAATACCCGAATGGAACAAGGTTTGGACCCATTTTGGGAAGTCGGAATAGAACGAATGGTCAATAATGGGTACCATTCCTGCAGCAATTGAAGTCGCGACAATAATTAAGTTTTTCTGATCGTTATAATCAATTTTTGCCAGTGTACGGATACCACTCGCGGCTACTGTACCAAATAAAACAAGGCCAGCCCCCCCAAGTACAGGCACAGGAATCGCTGCAATAAAACGCCCCATCACTGGGAGTAATCCAAGTACGACCAGAATTATCCCGCCAGCAGCGACAACATAGCGACTTTTAATCCCTGTTATTGCAACTAAACCAACGTTTTGCGCAAACGCACTTTGCATAAATGAACCAAAGATCGGTGCTGCTGCACTTGATAACATATCTGCGCGTAGACCATCTGAAATACGCTTTGAATCTACATCGGTACCGATAATTTCACCGACTGCAATAATATCAGCTGTAGTCTCAGTCATAATCACGAGGGTAACAATGATCATGGAAAGTATTGCTGTAAACTCAAAGGTCGGCATACCAAATGCAAAGAAGCTAGGAACCTGTAACCAATGACCTTCCCCAACTTTGCTAAAATCACCAAAGCCAAACATAAATGCTAAGACAGTGCCAAGAATAATTGCCAGTAAAATTGAAAGGCGTCGAATTGTGGCACTGCCAGCCATATTCAATATTATGACGATTGCAAGCGTCGCTAACGCTAAACAAATATTTTCAGCACTTCCCCAATCAGGTGCACTTTTATTGCCGCCCATCATCCAACGCACAGCAACTGGCAGGAGTGATAAGCCTATGATTGTAATTACACAGCCTGTAACAACTGGGGGAAAAAATCGAATAATTTTAGAGAAGTAGGGCGCTAAGAAAAACCCTAAAAGTGATGCCACAATGACGGCACCATAGACTGCCTGTAATCCGCCACCTGTGGTGACAATTGCGACCATTGTGGCTACACCAGCAAAAGAGACACCCTGAACCAAGGGCAATTGTGCACCAATATGTTTAACGCCTATGGTTTGTAAAATTGTCGCTAAGCCACCGACAAATAAAGCAGCAGCGATGAGTAGCCCAATTTCCATACCTGATAAGCCTGCAGCCGTACCCACGATCAGAGGAGGCGCTATAATACCACCATACATGGTTAAAACATGTTGTAAGCCATAAGCAGCACTTTTACCAGTACCAAGATATTCATGTTCGGGTGATTGTTGTTGTTCGTGTGCAGTCATAATAAATCCCTCTATATTTTAAATTTGCGAGTGCTCAGCTGCCACGATAGGTGGAGTAGGCATAAGGGCTAATGAGCAAGGGAATGTGATAATGTTGGTGAGCATCGGTTACTGAAAAATGAATGACGGCTTTTGGAAAAAAAGTTGGGATGTTCTGCGCTGAGAAATAAGCTTGCGTCATAAATTCGATGCTGTATTCAGCGACATCAATTTGATCGAGTCCAAAATCTGCTGCTGTCACACGTCCATCAGAATTGGTTTTGGCTATCGCTAATAACTCTCCAGACGCAGAAAAAAGCTTAACTTCAACATTACTTGCAGGACGTCCAAGGTGGGTATCTAAAATATGTGAGCTGATCATGCTTGAATTTCCTGTGAGAGGCGCAGTAAAGCAATTTCTAAAAGTTGGCGATGGACGATTCTTTTTTCAGTCTCAAAATCGTTTAGCAAGCGGTATTCCAATGCAGTCAGAATCTCTTCACTATTCAAACCAGAAGCTTTAATCAGAAAAATAAAACCGAATTTTTTTTCATAGGCCAAGTTGCCTTTATATAACGCATCTAAAACTTCTTGATCATGTGTGATGCGTGCTTGTTCACGCCTTGAAAAAGTTTGTTCTTGTTCTGATAATTCAATTTTTGCTTTTCTTTCGCCAATCCTTGGGTGTGTATTTAGGGCTGCTAAAATTTCATCCCATGTCCATGTAATGGCATGTTGTTCAGCATACTTTAATAGTCCTTCTCGTGTGTCAAAAGGACCGTAATGAATGATTTCCTCGCCCCATCGTGGGATATGAACACATTGCAATAAAAATGCTTTCTGATGTTCAACAGATGTTTGATTAAATTCTGAAAGCAACACAATTCAAACCTATACATTGAAACTTTAGGCTTAAATTGCAATAACAATGCCAACGTAGATTTGGTGGAAAAAGTGACTGAAAAAAGATCAAAAGAGCACCTTATAAAGCACTCTTTTTCTCGTGAATGTGAAATTATGGTGCGAAATGATCGATCCAATGTTGCGCAATATCTCCACGACGACAAATCCAAACATGTTCATGAGATTGAACATAGTCTAAGAACTGTTGTAGTGCCTTGAAGCGTCCTGGGCGTCCTAAAAGACGGCAGTGCATCCCAATAGACATCATTTTTGGTGCAGTTTCCCCTTCGGCATACAAGACATCAAAGGCATCCTTTAGATATTGATAAAACTGTTCACCATGATTGAAGCCACCTGCTGAACTAAACTTCATGTCGTTGGTGTCTAGGGTATAAGGAATAATTAAATGCGGATGCTGCTCCCCATTGGGATGGGTGAGCTGTGTCCAAAAAGGTAAATCATCGCCGTAATAATCACAGTCGTATTTGATTTGAGGAAATTCAGTCAAAAGTTGACGTGTGTTGGGACTATCTCGACCTGTGTACCAACCGATTGGGGCTTGTCCGAATAGCGTTTCAAGTACACTAATGGCTTGATCCATATGCTGCCTTTCGGTCTCAATATCCATATTCTGATAATGCAACCAACGTTGACCATGCGATACCACATCGTAATCCGCAGATTTAATTGCTTCGACCACATCTGGAAGACGTGCCAAAGCCATTCCCACACCAAAAATAGTCATGGGTAATTGACGTTTCTTGAACTCATTGTGAATACGCCAAAAACCGACTCTTGACCCATACTCATACATTGAATCCATTGACATATGCTTAGCATTAAAACTGGCAGCACCAACGATTTCAGATAAAAATTGCTCTGAACCTTGATCACCGTGCTCAATGTGGTTTTCACCACCTTCTTCATAATTTAAGACAAATTGCACTGCGATACGCGCTTGATTAGGCCAATGAGGATGAGGTGGATTCGCCCCATAACCTCTTAAGTCTCTGGAATAAGGTGCATTTTGAATCGAATCAATAAGCGCCTGTCCGCGTAAGTAAGTACTTGTCACAATGAGTAATCCTTTTATTAATTTTTTAAAATACCACTTGCATATTTTTGAGTTAGGCCCGATATTCAAAGTATAAGGACACGGTTCTGCAGACTCAAAAAGTGTTCATCATTCAATGTGGAGGGACGTATTCCAAACAGCAATTGAAGATGTTCGATGCAATTAGATTGCAAGCTACAAACGTGCCAAGATAAAAAGTTTTGCACAAAAATGATTCAGAAGAAGAGTGAGGATGATATTTATGAACATAGAAATCCGTACAGATAAGAATATTCAAAACAGTGAGCGATTAATTGATTATGTACGTGCAGAACTAAATACAGAGTTTCAACGCCATAGTGAAAGAATTACCCATTTTTCGGTTCATTTAAGTGATGAAAATGCCCATAAAGGCGGTGCAGACGATATTCAATGTATGATCGAAGCTCGCCCAGCTGGACTAAAACCAGTTGTGGTCAATCACAGAGGTCATAATATCGACACAGCGATTCATGGTGCGATTGACCGATTAAAGCGTAGTCTTGAACATGTATTCGAGAAAAAAGAGAACCCTCGTGGAGCGCCCATCCAACTGAAAGAAGATGAAGTGGATGTGGAATAGCAAAAAGCCCTTCGGGGCTTTTTTTTTGAATAAAATTTTGAATGAACAGTTTTGATTTATTTAATTGAATAATGATCTGCATTATTAGGCATAATGTCGTTATAGATAAATAGTAGAGAAAGTAAATGCTAACAGCACATCAACAAGTGTTTTTACAGGCCTTAGAAGAATTAGACCTAGCACAGGTACAGCGCCTGTTAGCAGAAGGTTTAGATCCAAACTTTATCGCAGGAGAGAAAGGCCCTGCGGTTTCTGTGTGGTCAGACACTTTATTTCAATGGTGGGAAGAAATTTGTGAAGCGTATGAGCAAGGAAATGCGCTTTCAACAGAAGAAAAACAACAGAAATTACAAGTACATCTTGATATTCTAGATGCACTGATTGCAGCGAAAGCTAATTTCCATTTATGGGATGCAGAGGAATGTTACGGCCCACTTTGGGATGCTGCGAGTGCTGCATGTGTGCCTGCAGTTCAACGCTTACTTGATCATCAAGTTGATCCTAATACCAAAGATGAAGAGGGGAATACCATTCTGAGTTCAATTAGTGATTTATTTTTCGACTGCGATTTTGATACCATTGATTGGTCACAGGCTTTACCGGAAGAACGTGAGACACTCGAGTTATTACGTAGCCGTGGCGCAAAAATGACGAAAGAATTAAATTAATTTGGGTGCCCCATGACAAAATTAAAACAACTGAGCTTGATACTTTGCTCAACTGCGAGTGTAAGTGCGATGGCTGCAGATTTTGCCTTCGATCGACCTGGTACGAGTTTCAGCACAGGCATTACGCCCGTAGGTCAATTGGCATGGGAGCAGGGACTTCCAACTGCACAGTATGTTGAAAGTACTGAAAATGGTTTTAAAAATAAATCATTGCGACTCAATGCTGATGTCCTGTTGCGTACGGGATTGAGTAAGAATACTGAGCTTCAATTGGGTTGGGATGGCCCAGCGTGGGAGCGGACCCGAATCCAAAATCGAACTGATGACCATGATGGTTTAGGTGATGTTTCTGTTGGGATTAAGCATCACGTTGACTTACAAGATGATCAACTGAAAATGGCTATTTTGGCGCAAGCTAAAATCGCAACAGGAAATGATCGTTTTACTTATGTTGATGATATTTACACTTTGGGCTCATCTGTTGAGTATCAATATAACGATACTGTAACGACAGGAATAGGAATGTTCTATTCAGCTCAAAATAGTGATTGGTCTGTGACTGCTGTCCCGACAATTGGCTATAAAATCGTGGGTAATTTATCGGGCTATTCTGAAGCAGTATTTACCAAGAAAGAAAGCCAAGAGCGAGAGTATGGACTGGCATTTGGTTTAATCTATGCCTTGAATGATCGTGCGCAGTTAGATGCAAGCATCGGTGTAGACCTAAGTGGATCCGATCGAAGTTATCATGGTGGATTTGGTGTCTCATACTTATTCTAAATGAATAAAAAAGGAGTAGCTTACGCTACTCTTTTTTATGTTTACTTCAGTTTTGATTCAATCAGTCTTTATCCAAACGATGGGCAAACTCTGCGATATCGGTCAAAGCTTGCTTTGCTTCATCAAACCAAGCGCTAAACATTTGGAAGTTATGCCACATACCGGTGTATAACTTAAACTCAACATCTACTCCAGCTGCTTTAGCCTTTTCTTCAAATCGCGTAGAGTCGTCTAACAAAATTTCTTTTGAACCCACCTGAACCAATGTCGGTGGCAATCCTTTGAGATCTCCAAAAATTGGGGAAATTTCGGGAATTGAGACATCTACACCTTTAGGAACATAATGATTTATGCCTGCTTCTAAAGCTTCAATTGACAATAAAGCATCATGCTTTTGATTGTAGCGTAGAGATTCACTGGTCAAAGTTAAGTCAAGAAAGGGTGACATTAAAATCAAGCCACTTGGAAGAAGTTTTGGATTTTCTTCTTTTAAACGTAAAGCCAGTGCAAGTGCTAAATTGGCACCACAAGAATCGCCAGATAAAATAATATCTTTCGGTTGAGCACCTTGCTCTACCAATAATTGGTACACATCATAGATTGCTTCTCCGAGATCGGGGAAACGTTGTTCAGGTGAAAGAGGGTAATCGATATGTAGCACTTGCATTTGAGTCCGAAGTGCCATTTCAGTCATCAATGCGCGATGTGTATTTAACGATCCTAAAAAGAATGCGCCACCATGAATGTGAAAAATGAGCTGAGTCGTTTCAGGTTGAGGCAAAATTTCTTCGGCACGAATACCTGCGATTCTTAGTTTTCGAATACTGACATCTTTGGACTGTGGAAAAACACGCGTCATCTGCTCTAAGGCAACACGAAGTACGGTGGGGGGAAGATTAAAGCGACTCGGAAAGCGAAGACTCGTTTTTAAAAAAGACTCTGTTATGTATTGTTTCAAAACCGGATTGATCTTCATTGTTTTTCCATATTAATGAAATTATGTTTATTATCAGCACACAGCATTACAATGGTACACTAAATAGTCACATTCAAAAATTGCTTAAATGTTATCAATTTTTAATAATATTAAAGTCAATTCAGCAAGGGAAACAAAAAACAATGAAAAAAATTGCACTAACGTTAGGATTACTCGCTTCAGCAGTATTTGCAAATGCTGCAGATCCACTCAATGGTACCGTGTGGAATACGATTGATGAGAAAACTAAAAAAGCTAAAGCTTTTGTAAAATTCACTGAACAGCCAAACGGAACATTGAATGCAACGATTCAGAGTGTTGTCACACCGGGTCAAGAAAATTCATGTACGAACTGTGAAGGTCCCTATCACAAGAAATCTTTAAAAGGTTTAACCATTGTGAAGGGTCTTAAAAATGTAGGTGGAGCGAATTACGATGGTGGTTCAATCTTAGACCCACAATCTGGAAAAACTTACAAATTGAAGGGTTCATTGAAAGACGGTGGTCAAAAGCTCGAACTTCGTGGTTTCATCGGCGTATCAGCGCTTGGTCGTAACCAAACTTGGGTACGCGTGAACTAATTTAAGATTCATAAAAAAGCCGAGTAGTTGCTCGGCTTTTTTTATTTCTTATTTCTTTAATGCTTTTATCGCATTCTCATCAAAACCTACTACATAACCTGATTCAGTAGTGATCACTGGTCTTTTAATAAGGCTCGTATGTGTAGTCAGTGCTTCAATCAAACCCTGTTCAGATGCAAGGGCAATTTCTTGATCTTCCTCAGACAATTTACGCCAAGTCGTTCCCTTTTTATTGAGGACAAGTTCAGCACCAAGATCATTTAGCCATTTTTGTACTGTTTCAGCATCAATACCTTGTTTCTTATAATCGTGGAACTCATAACTAAGCCCCAACTCATTGAGTAAATCGAATGCTTTTTTCATCGAGTTGCAATTTTTAATGCCGTAAACTTTAATCATCTCTAACAGTCTTATTCATTGTGATCAGTCTAGAGCTTAGCAAAATTTACGCAAAAACATAAATGTGATCAGAATATTTTAAATAGGTTTGAAATCTACAGTGTGGCTTCATGGTGGTTATCAATAAAATGGTGGAAAATTTCTTATCTTAAAATTTGTATTGATCTTTTAAATAGAGAAAACCCGCATTAAATCATCCTGATCATGCGGGTCTCAATTCAACGTCCAATGTCTTCATCCTTGGAAAATAAACCGAAATTTATTTTCTTTTCATCCTACGGCTTCCAATCCCTATTGTCATCCTGACATGTCCCTGTGCCGTGCGACAATAATGCACTGAATTAGTCGGAATAAAAATACGTTAACACGACAAGATTTGTGAGCAATTAGCGTGCATTTAGTAAACAGTTGTTCACTCAGTTTGCACGGCACTAAATTTTATAATCGATAATGACAGGGGCATGATCGCTAAACCACGTTTCTTTATATACCCATGCATTCACAGTACGATCTTTCCAATCTGGTGAGCAAGCTTGATAGTCAATCCGCCAACCCACGTTCTTGGCACGGGCTTGTCCTCGGTTTGACCACCATGAATAAAGTTCTGCTTCTTTACGCACTTCACGGAAGGTATCGACATAGCCTAAATCATCATAAATATGATCGAGCCATGCACGTTCATGTGGTAAACAACCTGAAGCTTTTTGATTGCCTGACCAGTTCTTAATATCAATGCGTTTATGTACGATATTGTAGTCACCGCAAACAATCACAGATTTACCTTCATCACGCCATTGTTTCAAGATCTGCTTGTATTCATTTAGAAAGTGATCTTTACGGGCTTGTGCTTCTTCACCAGAAGAACCTGATGGTAAATAGAGTGAGCAAATATGAGCTGTTTTCTCTAAGCCTAGATCAAATTCTGCTGAGATAAAACGACCTTGTGAATCAGCCAATTCAAAACCCAGACCATCGGTAACTGAGATAAACGGCAAACGACTATAGATTGCGGTACCAGCATAGCCAGGACGCTCAGCTGGGAATAGGTGTGTATACCAACCTTCGGGCTTAAATTTATCTGTCCATTGTTCGTGTGTAATACGGGATTCTTGCATGCAAATGACATCGGCATCTGAAGTTGCCATCCAGTCAAAAATTCCTTTTTTTTCTGCAGAACGAAGACCATTTACGTTGATTGATACGACACGTAAAATTTTTTGATCACTAGGATAGCTACTCTTTGGTATCATGCTCGAGTTTAACCTCAATTTAATAAATGGAGCACCTCATGACAGCGCAAGCGGCATTTAATCCACAAGCTTTTATCGAACTGGCATTATCACGTGGTGTGCTTAAATTTGGTGAGTTTACTTTAAAATCAGGTCGTGTGAGTCCTTATTTTTTCAACGCCGGTTTGTTAAATGACGGTGAAGCCTTAACTGGCTTGGCTTCTGGCTATGCAGCAAAATTAACTGAATGTGATAATGTTGAAGTGATTTTTGGCCCTGCGTATAAAGGTATTCCATTTGTCGCTGCAACGGCTGTGGCATTGTCACAAAACCACGGTGTAAGTGTACCTTGGGGCTTCAACCGTAAAGAAGTTAAAGATCACGGTGAGGGGGGGGGGTTAGTTGGTGCTTCAGTTGAAGGTAAAAAGGTATGGATCATTGATGATGTAATCACTGCGGGTACAGCCATTCGTGAAGTTGTGACCATTTTAAAAAATGCAGGCGCGCAAATAGCGGGTGTATTGGTTGCGCTTGACCGTCAAGAAAAAGGTCAGGGTGAATTGTCTGCGATTCAAGAAGTTCAAAAAGAGCTTGAAATTCCTGTGCATGCGCTTATCACAATGAAAGATTTAATGGATTACTTAGATGCTAAAGGCGACAAAGATGCTTTAGCGAAAATGGAAGCGTACCGTGTGAAGTACGGAATCTAAGTCTTATAAAGTTCTACTTAATATTAATGTGAAACATTGCTTAATAAATAAGCGTGGAACTTGAAGAATCTATAAAAAAGCCCAGATCTATAGGTCTGGGTTTTTTATATTGATATAAGTTATTGATTTGTATTTAATAAAAAATCTGACCATTTTTTCCATAGTGTCCTGCCTAAACGCTTAATTGTTCGAAGTAATTCATTTCGCTCTAGCGAGCTACTCTTTGTATCTTTCCATGGTTTCGCATTTTTTCTAGGTGGAATCACCGCAT